>CAZHCH010000158.1:0-2369 GCA_964530985.1 uncultured Pirellulaceae bacterium
CAATGAACATTGGGATGTCAAAAAAGTTCACCATGCCGTCCAAATTGACATCTCCGAGCCGTATCGGAGGGTCTGTAAACGCCCCATTGAGAACGATATTTCCCTCGCTACCAGCGCCGATCGAATTGGAGGATCGAAAACCACCTACTCGAATTTCGTAACGAGTTCCTTCGGTGACATCGAATGTCACCTGACTTTGGCTCCCATTCATATCGTCATTTTCTTCAACCAAATTCAAACTATTGAAACCGCCACCGGATGCAAATTCGTAGACATGTAGCTCCGTATCAAAATCGCTGCCGAAGGTGTCAATGGTGACACTTCCGTTTGCGTCAGCATCCACAGACCACCAAACCGAAGAACCGACATTTTCCAAATTTGGCTCTTGATTCTCCGTGGTTGCGTTGAAGTTGGCGCCAGTTACAGAAAAACTTAAACCAGCGATACTAATCCCGTTGGTTCGATCATCGTTGTTGGAAGTGCCAGACGTTCCAGACCCCGTGGGCCCAATCGAATCCAAACAGCTACGCGAATTGCGAAAATTAATTAAATTTGGAACTGTGAGCGTGTCGTTGAAATCATTCGCTCCTGTAAGAGAGGCGTTCATTGTGTGATTGGGACATTCACAATGCTGCTGACTCCAATTGTGTCCGAGTTCATGCGCCAGCACGTCGGTTCTGTTGGATAGTAGATTCAAACGTTGAGAAAGTCCAAATCCAAAAGTGTCATTACAAACAACGCCAATATACGCAATCCCGACAGTGCCGCCGTCAAGATTTCTACCGGTGAAAAGATGAGTCAAGTCGCCTGTTCTCGGTGCAAGTCCGAGTCTGTAAAAGAGTTGCAATTCTTCTAGCAAATCTGATGCGCCGGATTCCGTAAATGGGTCATTAGAGGTGGTTCTGACTAACACTTCAGAAATGGTATGCCGAATTCCAGCCTCCGACTCATATTGATCATTCATCACGTTAATAATCAATTCCATCTGAGCCAGAGTGTTGTTGACCGAACCAAAGAACGTAAAAAACTCAAAGTCTGAATCTAAGGTGAGTTCACACACCTGTAAGTCCGTAGTTGAAAGCGCAGAAACGACTGACGCTGCCGCCACGTTTTGCTCGGCCTGTTGTTCAGCCTTGGATACCTTCGTCAACGTACCGCATTGCCCCGCTGACTCGATTAAATCGTCCTGTGAATAAACGACATGAACTCCGGCCAACGCGGGATCATCAATAGTTTGGCTAACCGGTTCAATAAAGCAGTCTTCACCGTTAGGAAATTTAATCCTTGCACAACACCCCTCTTCGGTCACACAGCCAATGACTCGACTCCCCTCAACACCCCTCAACGTGCCGCGAATGGTGTTGACCGTTGGTGCAACTTGTTCGACCAATTCACCATTTTCCGTTTGAACCATCAGTCGGAATTGCTTAGACCGATTGGAAAACAATGCGTAGTCAACCATGTAGTTCTGACCATTCATCGTAATGGCCATTTCAGATTTACTGACTTGATCAATGGTGGTCAGTTCGCCAGACTTCAAGCCAAGCATCTTCATGGTCTCATCTTCAGCCGCTTTTGGTCGGCTCCAACCAATCGCCACTCCTAGAGCGATCACAAAGCCCACGACGAAAGAAAAGCGAGTTATTCGATGGTTAGCTATTCGTTTCGATAAGTTCATCGTCGTCCTTTTTTGCAAGCGATTCCGGTTTGCGCCCCCAAGGTTTTCTATTGCCATATATTAATCGGCAAACATTTGTGCGATGAGAACAAAAGACAATTGTTAATGGATTATAAACCTTGTCCGTCCTATATCGTATGGTTTTTCGCTGTTTCACCAAACAATAACTACCTACTTTCGACGGTTTGATTCTAAAGAATAGGAAGCTGCCGTTGTTTTCATGGCAGAAATGATGGCAGATTGCGAAAATAAGTCGTTATCGCAGACACAGACGTAGCGACAAACGAATCGCTTACTGACCGACGTGTTTTTTTAGCACAGTTTGGATAATTTGATGAATTGGATGTATAGAAAAAGGCCGGAACAAGTAAGGCATGCTCAGGTCATTTTAGGATTTTAAAAACTCAGGTGACAAACAGAGATTACTTGCGGTGGCGCATCATCATTCCCGGCGAAGCCAACGCATCAGCTTTCTCAGGCGATCGCTGTACGAGTAAAAAAACAACGCAAAGCCGCGAAGACGCTAGGGCGCAAAGAACTGTCGACCAAACCCTCTTCGCGTCCTTGCGGCTTGGCGTCTTTGCGTTAAATCTAGGCCCAACCAGTCCCAACAAAATCGCCTTTTGTTTTGCAAAACAAGGCTGCTTTTGCCGAGCCAACCGCGACTACGGGCTTCACTTAATTGATTCGG
>CAZHCH010000158.1:2469-5911 GCA_964530985.1 uncultured Pirellulaceae bacterium
ATCCACGACACAAAACTTTGCTAGATGGTTTCTCGGACGACGGTGCATTCGGGCAGTGATTCAATGAAAATCTTGCCGTAGGTTTTGGTCGTGATTCGAGGGTCTAAAACGACGACCATGCCGGTGTCAGTTTTGCTGCGAATCAAACGCCCGAAGCCTTGTTTGAATTTGATGATCGCTTCGGGTAGTTGGTAGTCATTAAATGGGTTGCCGCCAGATTTCCGTATGGCCTCAAGGCGGGCTTGTAACAGTGGCTGGTCGGGGACGCTAAAAGGAAGCTTGGGGATGATTACGTTTTGCAATGCATCACCTTGGACATCCACGCCTTGCCAAAAACTATCGGTCCCAAATAAAACCCCACGTGGGTTGGCTTTGAATTTCTCCAGCAAGTGAGTTCGCGACACGCCAGCGCCTTGCTGGTAGATCGCTAGATTCTTTGAACTCATCCAAGACGTCAACTCGCGAACGGCACGATTCATAAACTGATAACTGGTGAACAATACGAACGCTCGACCGTCAGTTTGTTGAACGTAGTGTCGAATCGCATCGATGGCTTGTCGTTCGTGGGTGTCGCGATCTTTCGAGGGACAAGCCATGTTGGTGACGAGTACGAGTTTGGCTTGGTTCTTGTAGTCAAAGGGACTGCCGAGCTTGGCCGATTCGGTTTGAGTCAGTCCAATTCGGTTTTGAAAAAAGTCAAACGACTGGCCACCGACCGCTAGAGTGGCACTGGCCAAAATACAGGTGTCGGTTTTGTTGAAAAGTTCTCGGCGCATTACCGGTCCGATGTCGATCGGTGACGCGCAAAGTTTGACCATCTGCTTGCCCCAGCGGTTCAAGCTCGATTCAACCCAGAACACACCGTCTTGAATATCTTGGGTGCGCCACTGTTCGATTTCGACTGCGATGCTTGTGAGGCGTTCGGCGCTGGCGACCAGTTCTTGTTTTTCGGATGGATTGGTTTTGCCTTCGGCGAATTGGCGAACTAGGTTGGCTAGGTTGCTCAAGTGCGGCGAGAGTTGGTTTTCGACGATGTAAGGTTTGGGGACGCGAACGGTTTGGTTTTTGCGTTGGTTGTCCTTGGTGTTGTTAACAACCCAGCCGGTGATTTCCGAAAAGAAGTCTTCGCTGGCGTTGAAGGCGACTAACACGGCCTTTTGTCCTTCGCTGAATTCATGTTGAACGAACAGGCCTTTGTTGGTGCCTTGGTTATACAGCTTGTTCAGGTTGTATTCGATCTGGCCCATGGTCAGGCCGAGTCCCAAGTGGTCGCTGGCGACGTCTTGAACCGTGTGGGCTTCGTCTAGAATCACAACGTCGTAATCCGGCAACAAGTTCACTCCCATTTGTCGCAGGCTAAGATCACTGAAAAACAATGCGTGGTTCACGATTAGAATGTCGGCGTTTTGAAGGCGTTGTCGCGCGGCGTAGTAAAAGCAATTTTTGTAGGTGGGGCATTTACGGCCCATGCAATTGCCGCTGTCGCTGCGGGCTTGATCCCAGACTTCGCGATTGATTTTAACGGGCAGGTCAGCCAGTGATCCGTCGGTCGTGGTTTTGGACCAGTTGACCACTTCGCGCAGTTGGTGGATTTGGTCTTCGGTGTCGAATAAACTGTCGCTGTTTTTAAGCGCTCGGTCGAGCCTGCGGAGGCTCAGGTAGTTCCCGCGGCCTTTGGCCAGTACGGCGGAAAATTCGAGCGGGATAACGCTGTTGAGCAGCGGGATGTCTTTGGTGATTAGCTGTTCTTGTAAGCTAATGGTATGCGTGGAGACAACGATCCGCCGTTTGCCACCGTCGTCATTTTCTTGGGCCGCTTGTAGCGATAGGATCGCAGGGACCAGATAGCCGAAGCTCTTTCCAACACCAGTGCCGGCTTCGACGACTAGGTGGCTTTTGTTGGCGATGGCGTTGGCGACCGCGTCAGCCATGTCGAGCTGTTGTTGGCGCTCTTCGTAGTTTTCAAGCCGTTGAGCGATACGGCCGCCGCTGCCAAGGATGTCTTTTGAGTTCACGATGACGGCTTGGGCGGCAGGGATAAAACGAATGTTGGAGCACTATTATTGATGCTGCAGGGATATTTTCCTAGCCGGATGCTGTTTCCGGCTGGCCAAAGCTGAGTTGCCAAGTTTGAAGTCTGTCTTTAGCCGGAAATTCTGCCCGTGTGCGGTACTAAGAACGGTTCATTTCAGCACTGACGAACCAGCGGGCAATCCAGTTGAGTAAGTTGATGGGGCAAGCTGAAACGATTTACTTAAATCTAACGGGCTTAAAGGTTGGTTTGGCGTTGACAATGGGTGTCGCGAGCCTATCATAACCGCATGGTTTTCAGCAGCAACAACTCACATCACTTGCACCATTCCTACCGTTAACCGGTTGTGGACTTAGCTGAAAATGTATTGAAACATAATATAGAACGCTGGCCACTTCGGTCAGCGTTTTTTTGTGGTTATAGGAATCAATAAAAGGTCACCATGTCATCAAATAGAGAACCGGGCGTCATTCGCTTGGCGTTGCCCAAGGGCCGGATGTACGATCAAGTGGTCAGTTTGCTCAAAGGCGCCGGAATTTCCGTGCGTCAATCCGAACGCGGATACCGCCCGGTCATTTCGCTGCCTAATTATTGCACGAAACTGCTCAAGCCTCGCGATGTCATTGGGATGCTAAAAGTGGGTGCTCGTGATATGGGATTCGCCGGTGAAGACTGGATTCAAGAAACCGGCACCGAACTCGTCGAGTTACTGGACACGGGGATGAATCCCGTCCGGTTGGTGGTCGCGGCTCCAACCGAGATTTTGGAAAACGGCAAACTGCCCAATCGAAAAATTGTCATCGCAACGGAGTATCCGACGCTGGCAAAACAGTGGGTTGGGAAAAACGGCATCGATGCGGAAATCCTACAAACCTTCGGCGCCACCGAAGTCTTCCCACCTGAAGACGCCGATTGCATCATCGACAATACGGCAACCGGATCGACCTTGCGAGCCAATGGCCTCCAGATCATCGACGACGTCATGACCAGTTCGACTCGGCTGTACGCTTCCAAAGAAGCCGTCGCCGATCCGGAACGCAAAAAAGTCATCGACGACTTTGTGCTGTTGATCGATGCTGTGTTGCAAGCGCGTAGTCGCGTGATGCTGGATTTGAACGTGCAACAAGCGGACTTGGATGCCGTGTTGGGAGTATTGCCGTCGCTGCGAACACCAACCGTTTCGCCGCTATCGGACACCAATTGGTTTGCCATTCGGTCGGCGATCCCACGAAAAGAATTGGCGTGCATCATTCCTCAGTTAAAAGCAGCTGGCGCCAGCGATATCGTCACGACGACGGTTGAGCAACTGATCCCCTAAGCCAGTTGATCTTGCTCGATCGGTCACTGTCCGAGTGAAGAAAAACAATCAGAGCAATTTTAACGAATCCAGGTAAAACCGAATCATGGCAA
>CAZHCH010000159.1:0-5789 GCA_964530985.1 uncultured Pirellulaceae bacterium
TGTCCGCATTCGGGCCAGCAATGGTTTATGGATTCTTATTTCTTGCTGCAGCGTTGCTGATTGGTTTGATGATCTGGATATTCATGAACTCCCGAATCGATATTGGCTCGGGAAATGACATATCACGCCCTGATCGATCGTTAGCCGAAAGTATTCGGCAACTGCCCTTCGAAATGGACGCAACTCAAGGTGACTTTCGCCAACAAGCCCATTCAGCCTATCAGGCTGGAGACTTCCGCAAGGCACTAATCTTCTTGTTTAGCCACGTGCTGGTGACGCTCGATCAAGAGAAATTAGTGCGACTCAAAAAAGGAAAAACCAATCGGCAGTACCTGCGGGAGCTTTCACCAAGCCCACAGCTGGCAGGCTACTACGGCGATGTGATGGTGCCTTTTGAACAAACGTTTTTTGGCGACTATCCGATTACAAAGGATGTATTCGAACAGTGCTGGCAGGGCCTGCATGAATTCCAAAACTCCGTCACCACTGCTCGCGCGAACGCAGCGACTACGCTAGGGCAGGGCACACATGACTAGTTACTTCAAATCACTCGCAATTGTTTCGCGACTCACATGCAGCCTAGTCTTAATCGTTGGTTTGTGCGCGACTTGGGGCTGTGGTGAGCCAGAAGGAGTCTTGAATAAACAATATGGCAAGGTGAATAAAAAACCTCGCAGTATTAATAGTACTTCACTGTTCGCAAAACGCCTAAAAGACCTTGGCTATGATGTCACGATACGAAATCGAATTTCACCCAAAATCAATGAATTCGACATCGTATTTTGGTTCCCTGAAGGCGTTCGCTGCCCGTCTGACCGTGCCGTCGAAGCAATCGAAGAATGGATGAACGGCTACGAACCGAGAACGTTGGTTTATGTGGGTGGCGGTTATCGGGCAGACGAGGACTACTACCGAGCGATCCAAAAAAAACTGTCGCCTAGGCTTCAAGTCGAAAACAGACGGTTGCTCTCAGAGGCTCAATTAGCGTCTCAACAACGAAAAAACGAGTGGAATGCCGGAATTTTGGGAAGCCGGCCGAATACGACTTGCGATTGGTTTGACCTTGAGGCAATCAATCGCCGCACAAGTAATCAACTCGCCGGTCCTATTACAGTCGAAGCAGATTTCGATGTCGCGCCTGAACTGCCAATCGAAATGATGATGACGCCAAAAGACATCGACGAATACGGCCGCTGGACCATGACATCGTTACTAACGGTAGACGGGGAAGATATGGTCTACCAGTTGCACGAAGACACCTTTTACGAAGAAAAAAACCGTATCATTGTTGTCCAAAACGCTTCTTTTTTAGTCAACTTTGCAGCCGCCGATCCGAACAAACAGGCACTTGCAGACGGACTGATTACCGCGGCCACTAGCGAGATCAACAAAGAATTTAGCTATTCCGATTCAAGCGTGCTGATCCTTGAAAGCGAAAACGAAATCCCAGTTCGCAACTCTGACTTTGTAAACAAAAATTTGTGGGCTTGGATCGCCGAGGAACCGCTTTGCTACATCGTCCCTCACGCTTTACTATGGGGTGTTTTATTTTGCTTTGTTTACTTCCCGATCTTTGGAAGACCTAAACGATTACCAAAACGATCGACGACCTCGTTCCGAAACCACATTAACGCAGTCGCCGAACAGCTATCCAAGTACGGCGAAAAAGCACACGCACGCCAAACCATTAAACAATATCAAGAATCCGTTTCGGGTTCCAACAAAAAGAACAACTGAAAAACAGTAACTTCATGAACAGTTCATACGAATCGTCAATTCAATTTCAATGCACACAGTGCGACACATTACTCAAAGTTGGCTCGTCGATGGCCGACAACCAAGTCAAGTGCCCCAAGTGCGATCATATCAGCCAAGTGCCTCGCCAAAGCGTCGCCGCTGACGTGCAGGCCGAACACGCTGACGCTCCACCTCAACCACAACAACCGACTGAACCGACACAGGCCGCGGCTCAACCAATAGCGAACATCTCGAAATTGGCCGAGCAGCGAATTTCAGGAAGTGATGCAGACGACCGAAAGATAGGAGAGCAAACACCCACGCGAGAGCTCTATCAAAAAATTCGCGCAGAGATTGAAAAGGTCTTCATCGGCCAAGACGAATTAGTGCAAGGAACATTGGTTGCGCTTTTCTCTGGCGGTCACGTTTTGATTGAAAGCGTTCCAGGACTCGGCAAAACACTTTTTGTTCGCACGCTGGGCAAAATTCTTGGCTGCGATTTTGGTCGGATCCAATTTACTGCCGACCTGATGCCTTCGGACGTCACTGGCGCCCCGATTTTTAACATGAAATCGCAAGAGTTCGAATTCCGCCCTGGCCCCGTTTTCACCCAGTTTTTACTAGCAGATGAAATCAATCGCTCGCCCGCAAAAACACACGCTGCCTTGCTGGAAATCATGCAAGAAAAACGAGTCACCGTCGATGGCACGACCCACCCACTTAAACTCCCGTTCTTAGTCGTGGCCACTCAAAACCCACTTGAATCCGAAGGCACCTACAATTTGCCAGAAGCTCAACTGGACCGATTCATGCTCAAGTTAAAAGCAGACTATCCGAGCGAGGCCGAAGAGGCTCGGATTTTACTGATGCACGGCGGACAAACCGAACTTGAAGATCAACTCGATAACGAAATCCAACAAGTCACATCCTCCGAAGAGATCCAACAGATCACAAAGGAGACCGCCGAAGTCCGCATCGACCCGTTGTTGGTCGACTATATCAACCGCATCGTCCGACTGACACGGCAATGGCCACAGTTGTACCTCGGCGCGTCGCCTCGTGCGGGCATTAGCTTGATGCAAGGCGCCAGAACACTCGCGGCCTTCATGGGACGCGACTACGCCGTTCCCGATGACGTGATCGAGATCGCAATTTCAGTGTTGCGGCACCGTGTCCAATTAACCGCCGAGGCAGAAGTTGAAGGCCAAGACGTTGACCAAATTTTAAGCGGACTGATTCGATCAATCGAAGTGCCTCGCCTAAAGTAAAAACAAGCCACCTCCGCCTGTCGTTCTTAACAAGTAAATACAGTGTCGCAACTGCTCGCAGATTCCTCAATCACCCTCTGGGACATGATCTCCGGTTCGCCGGAATTCCTGATCAATCGCCCCATCATCTTGCTGGCGCTGATGGCACTGCCACTGTTCCTGAGTGCAAAGCACTTAAAGCTGTTCCCCAGCAACATAACATTATTCCTTGTCGCGATCCCCTTTGTGCTGTCGATCTTGGTTTCACGAATTGCAACGGCTGACAGCATCGTGACGTGGTTCTTTTACGCTTTCGTGTTGTTTGTCGACATAGTTTTGTTATCGGTGATATTTCTTGACGGATGCATGGCAGGCTTCACGCTTCGAGCCAAGCACTTTTCTTGCTCGCGAATCATCGGCGGCACGGGCTCGCAAGGAAAAAAATACCCTGTGCGATTAAGAGTGGTTAAGCGGGAGGGATTCGGCTGCAAGGCCGTTGTTCGCGACGATCTTCCTCCAGGTTTTACCGTGACGCCAAAGCAATTCAGTACAAAACTAGGCCCCCAATCAAATACAGAATTCGAATACGAGTACGTTTCAAACCAACGTGGCAGAGTGGATTTGAACGCCGTGTTTTTAAAGGTGTCTAGCCCGCTAAGATTGTGGAAAGTCTACCATGAAATCCCAACGCATTCGTCCGTCAACGTCTACCCTGACATTCAGCAAATTTCAGAATACGATTTGCTGGCCAGAACCAATCGCCTAAGCCTGCTCGGTATGCGACGATCACGAAGCATTGGCCAAGATAATGAATTCGAAAGGCTTCGCGATTACACCCAAGACGATAACTATAAACATATCGACTGGCGATCAACAGCGCGGCGTCAAAAGCTGACCGTTCGCGATTTCCAAGCCAACCAAAGCCAACAAATTATCTTCATGATTGACTGCGGCCGGATGATGACTGGAACGCACGAAAAAACGGACATGATCGATCACGCCATCAATTCAATGTTGATGCTCAGTTACGTTGCATTGCGCCGAGGAGATTCGGTGGGGCTAATCACCTTTAGCAACAAAGTGCATAACTTTACACCACCCAAATCCGGTGTAAAACATATCAACCGACTGCTACATGCGACCTTTGACCAGTCCGCGACTCACGTTGAATCTCGCTACGACCAAGCATTCCTCTATTTGCGAAACAAATGCCCAAAACGATCGTTAGTCGTGACGATCACCAACTTGCTTGACGAAATCAATTCGGCTCAAGTCAAGAAACACATGAGTGTTTTAACGGGACGGCACCTACCGTTTGCAGTGTTACTACGAGACCATTCAATGTTCGACGCGATCGAAGAATTTGAAAACTCACCGCCAGACCAGCAAGACAACAAGCTCTACGAAGCCGCAGCCGCGGCGTCAATTTTGACTTGGCGACACCAACTGATCAACGACTTAAAGCATCAAGGCGTCTTGACCATGGACGTCTTTCCAGAAGGCCTGACCGCAAACTTGGTCAACCGATATCTCGACATCAAAGCCCGACACTTGCTGTAAGAGTCACCGCTTCTTTCAATAACGCCCTAAACCGAACCTAACCGGCAAATCCTAGCATATCGCCGTACTTGTGCAGCACGCAGGCAGCTGAACGCCGAATTGTATTCGGATTCAGTGTTTTTATCGGGGCAACAAACGACTTAAGATTCGGAAAATCTAACGATATCCGATTTGATTGCAATTTGGGTGATTCCAGTACACGCAACGCCGAATTTACGGGATACTATTCTCTCTAAAGGAACAATTTTAGACTTTTCTCTATCAACGAGAGATTACATGACCGTACAACAACAAATCAGTACAGAAACCGATCAGCTTGAACTACTCAAGCTAATGTATTTAAGTAGAGCAGGGGATCGCCGGGAAGGCATCCTGCTACGACAAAGTAAAGGCTGGTTCCAGGTTGCTGGAATTGGCCACGAATCATTTGGCGTCGTCTCGCAGATGCTTACCGATGATGATTACTTGTTTCCGTACTATCGTGATCGAGCGATGGTACTTGGCCGAGGCGTGACGAACTACGATCTTGCGTTAGCTTATTTTGGCAAACAAGCCAGTAGCAGCGTCGGGCGACAAATGCCAGGACACTACTCGTCAGCACCTCATAAAATATGGAGCACGGCAACGCCTACTGCCAGTAACGTGCTACCGGCTTGCGGCACGGCATGGTCGTTGAAACTCCGTGAACAGCCAGGAATCGTGATCGCCAACGTTGGTGATGCAGCAACAAGACAAGGCGAGTTTTACGAGGCAGTTTGTTTCGCAGTTGAAAAGCAATTGCCGACCATCTTTTTCGTCGAAGACAACCGGTACGGAATCAGTACCTGCACCGACCAGTTTAATCCGTTCAAGCTTGGAGTCTTTGCCGAACAGATCGGTGTCCAAAATGTTGACGCTCGTGACCCGATGATCTTGCGAGACGCAGCTGCGGCAGCGATTGACAAGGCTCGCCAAGGCGGCGGCCCAACTTTCCTGCATTGCGAAGTTGACCGACTGTGCAGTCATACCAGCAGCGACGACCATCGCGTGTATCGTTCACCTGAAGAAATCGCTGAGATGATGGAGCGTGACCCCATCGACACGCTAGCGAACCGACTGCTCGAAAGTGGTCAGCTTTCACCCGACCAATGGGAAACCATCAAGTCCGACATCGACAAACAAGTCATGGAAGACTACGACCGAGCCGAACTGGCTGCGGATCCTGAAGTCAGTGAAACGATGAATCACATCATGGCCCCTGCCCCG
>CAZHCH010000160.1:0-5757 GCA_964530985.1 uncultured Pirellulaceae bacterium
TTCGACGTTCAAACCAAGAGCGGCGCTACTGCCAAACTTGTCGACTTGGACACTATGATCAATCACCAAGTCCACAGGGATCAGGGGATTAATCTTTTCCGGATCACCACCCAAGCGGCTCATCGCCGAACGCATTGCGGCCAAATCAACCACCGCGGGTACACCGGTGAAGTCTTGCAGGACAACACGCGATGGTTTGTAAGGGATTTCAACTTTAGCGGGTGAAGCTGCATTCCAGCCGGCAAGTGCTTTGACATCGTCTTCGGTAACCGTTTGGCCATCACAATTTCGAAGAACCGACTCCAGCAAAACGCGGATGGAATACGGAAGCTTATCGATATCGCCTAACCCTTTTTCTTGCAGGGTAGAAAGTCGAAAGATACCAATGTCTTTGCCGTTGACGGAGAATGTGTCACGGGCACCGAATGAATTGAAGTTAGAACTCATAAAATCGCCTAAAACGTCGTGTATGGAAGCTACTATTGTCTTGGATAGATCGTGAATGTCAACGGCAGGAAATCCGACCGCGAGATGCTTGGTCCACAATAAAACCTAAATCAAAACTGGGATCGTGGTGAAAAAGGCAAGATTGTCAACGCCGGTCAAGTCAGATCGACAGAACCATGAATGAACGACTTTGATTAATACCTAGCATCACCAACTCAGCACTTATCGGCCTACCAGTCGAAAACCCTTAGCCTAAGACACCGCTGATTTAGTCGTAGTAAACCGGAAATGGCGCCAAAGACTGGCTGGAAGCACCATCGCCAACTAAAGAGTTTAACGACAGTCGGAAGGCCCAACCTTAAACGTCAGCCGCGACCAAATAATCGTGACAAGCTTCCGCAGCGTCGCGGCCTTCGCGAATCGCCCACACGATCAACGATTGGCCTCGGCGGCAATCGCCCGCAGCAAAGACGCCCGGAACGCTGGTTTCGAAGTCCGTCATATTTGCCGAAATATTCGAACGCTGATCGGTTTGCAAACCAAAATTCTCGATCAAACGAGGAGCTGGCCCCAAGAAACCCAAGGCCAAAAAAACCAAATCCGCGTCAATAATTTTTTCGGTTCCTTCAACTTGCGAAAACGGAGCCACGCCTGGACGTTCAACCGACCAATCGACTTCGATTGTTTTTAGCCCCATTAAATTCCAGTCTGTATTTCCGATGAACTCAACGGTTTCCACCGCGAACATACGAGGATCGTCGCCAAACTTCGCAGCAGCCTCTGCATGCCCGTAGTCGGTACGATAAATCAACGGCCACTGCGGCCACGGATTGGACGCAGCACGACTTTCGGGCGGCTCGGTCACAATCTCAAGGTTAGTCACACTCTTGCAACCTTGGCGAATCGCGGTACCGATGCAATCATTGCCAGTATCACCGCCCCCAATGACGACCACGTTTTTGTCTTTGACGTCGATGTCAAAAGCCTTTTTGCTGAGCAACGACGATGTCGCACCTCGCAAGTAGTCCATCGCAAAATAAATGCCGCTGAGCGTACGGCCAGGGATTTTTAAATCACGCGGAGCAGTTGCTCCAACACAGATAACAACCGAATCAAAATCACTTTTAATCTGGTCGGCAGTGATATCAATACCGACGTCGACGTTGGTTTTGAAAACAATCCCTTCTTGCTTGAGCAAATCCAAACGTCGTTCAACGATCTTCTTGTCAAGTTTCATGTTTGGAATGCCGTACATCAACAGACCACCTATCCGGTCATCGCGTTCAAACACGGTAACTAGATGTCCCTTTTGATTCAGCATGTCCGCACAAGCCAATCCTGCAGGCCCCGAACCAATGATAGCGACGTTTTTCCCTGTGCGCCTCAGCGGAATTCGAGCCGTCACCCAACCTTCGTCGAACGCGCGGTCAACGATACTGCGTTCGATGCTTTTGATCGTCACAGGATCTTCGTTGATTCCTAAAACGCAAGAACCTTCGCACGGGGCAGGGCAGACGCGCCCCGTAAATTCAGGAAAGTTATTGGTCACATGCAATCGCTCGATCGCCTCTTTCCACTTGCCTTCGTAAACCAAATGATTCCACTCCGGAATCAAATTGTTCACCGGACAGCCAGCGGTCATGCGACCAATGTTCTGACCCGTATGACAGAACGGCACGCCGCAATTCATGCATCGAGCCCCTTGGTTTTTCAAATTGTCGTCGTTGATCTGGACGAGAAATTCGTTCCAATCTCCAACACGTTCCGCCGGCGCCCGGTTGCCCGTGTTGACGCGTTCGAACTCCATAAATCCAGTAGGTTTGCCCATTTCATTTCCTCTGATTCTTGCTTGCTGATCCTCGTGCCAACCACAATCGCTGGCCTAGGTAGCCCCGGCCGGTTCGGCGGCACTATGGTCCAACGCAGTAGCCCGACGCTCCATCGCCAACCGAAACATCGTCGGAATGACTTTCTTAAACAGCTTCACTTGATCATCCCAGTTGTCCAAAATCTTTTGTCCAACAACAGACTCGGTCAACTTCGTGTGAGCTTCAATCAATGACTTCAGCTCGTCTTTGTCAGCAGCATTTTCAATTTGATTTACTTCAACCAACTCCAAGTTCACGTTGGTGATAAAACACTCTTCGGGGTCAAAAACGTAAGCGATACCGCCGGACATACCAGCCGCAAAATTACGCCCCGTTTTCCCCAAAATCACAGCACGGCCGCCGGTCATGTATTCGCAACCGTGATCACCGACGCCTTCGACAACCGTCTGAGCCCCTGAGTTACGAACGGCGAATCGTTCAGCCGCAACACCGCGGAAAAACGCTTGACCGCCGGTGGCTCCATACAACGCCACGTTGCCGATGATGATATTTTCTTCGGCAGCAAAGGTTGACTCAGCCGGTGGCTTCACAATCACTTTACCACCCGAAAGGCCTTTGCCCACGTAATCGTTTGCGTCGCCGGTGACGGTCAAGGTCACACCCGGCGCCAAAAACGCACCCAAGCTTTGCCCCGCCGAACCGACCAAGTTGATATCGATCGTGTCGTCCGGCAACCCCTTTGCCCCCAACGCCTTCACCACGTGGTGGCTCAAGATCGCGCCGCAAGTTCGATCGGTGTTCAAGATCGGCGATTCGATTTTGACAGGAGTTCCATTTTCGATCGCGTCTTTTGATTGTTCTAGCAACTTCCAGTCGAGCACGTCGTCTAGACCGTGGTCTTGATTGCGAGCGCAGTACATTGGTTCGCCAGCGTTTTGACCGATTGCTGGAGCCAACATCTTGGACAAATCCAAACCCTTGGCCTTCCAGTGATCGACTGCGTCGTCAACATCCAACGCGTCAACACGACCCACCATTTCGTCGATACTACGGAACCCAAGTTCAGCCATGATCTCACGAGCTTCTTCGGCCACCATGAATAAGTAGTTCACCACGTGATCCGGCGAGGCTTCGAATTTCTTGCGGAGCTCTGGATCTTGCGTTGCAATTCCAACCGGGCAAGTATTCAAATGACACTTCCGCATCATAATACAACCCATCGTGATCAGCGGAGCGGTCGCAAAGCCGTACTCTTCGGCGCCTAACAACGTCGCAATCACCACATCGCGACCGGTCTTCAACTGGCCATCGGTCTGCAATCGGACTCGGCTTCGCAAGTCATTCATGACCAGCGTTTGATGCGTTTCGGCAATCCCTAACTCCCAAGGCATGCCAGCGTGTTTAATGCTGGTCAACGGCGACGCCCCCGTACCGCCGCCTGTACCAGAGATCAAAATATTGTCCGCATGAGCTTTCGCGACTCCAGCAGCGATCGTCCCGACGCCAACTTCGGAAACGAGTTTTACGCTAATTCGAGCGGTTGGATTTGCATTTCGCAAATCAAAGATCAGTTGAGCCAAGTCTTCGATCGAGTAGATATCGTGATGAGGCGGAGGGCTAATCAGTGTCACGCCAGGCGTCGAACCACGTGTTGCCGCGATCGTATCGTTCACCTTGTGACCAGGCAGTTCACCACCTTCACCCGGCTTGGCCCCTTGAGCCATTTTGATTTGAATTTCGTCCGCGTTGGACAAGTAAAATACGTTCACGCCGAAACGACCTGAGGCCACTTGTTTGATCGCCGAACGACGACTGTCGCCGTTATCATCAGGCGTGAAACGAGCCGCATCCTCGCCGCCTTCGCCCGTATTACTCTTACCGCCCAAACGGTTCATCGCAATCGCCAACGTCTCATGAGCTTCCGCCGAAATCGATCCAAAACTCATTGCCCCCGTGCAAAAGCGTTTGACGATTTCTTTCGCAGGTTCCACGTGCTGCAACGGCACCGACGTTCGTGCCCGAAACTTCAACAGCCCCCGCAAATGACACTCACGAGCGGTTTGCTGATTGATGGCGTCTTTGAAACGCTTGTACGCATCGGGATCGTTTGCCCGAGCCGCATGCTGGATGTTGGCAATGTTCAACGGGTTCCAAGCGTGCTTTTCGCCGCCGTGTCGCCAGTGAATCGAACCGGAGGTTTCCAAACGCTGAACTGCGTCAGCACCATTTTCTTTTTTAGCAAAACCTAGTTCATGACGACGGATCGCTTCAGCTGCCAAAACATCAAAGCCGACACCTTCGATTCGGCTGGCAGTACCGGGGAACGACTTGCGGATGACATCGCTATTGATACCGATGGCTTCAAAGATACGAGCACCTTTGTAACTGGCCAACGTGGAGATCCCCATTTTGGCCAAGACCTTCAGCATGCCTTTTTTGACACCCGTCTGATAAGCTTCCAAACAATCTTCGGCCGTCATGTCCGAATCTGGATCTTGACGGTGATGCTCAATCAAAGTCTCTAAAGCCAAGTACGGATGAATCGCGTCCGCACCAAAACCAGTTAACAGGCAATGATGATGCACTTCGCGGGCTTCGCCGGTTTCCACGACGATACCAATCCGAGTCCGGAGTTGCTTTTGAACCAAATGATGGTGAACGGTCGAAACCGCCAGCAACGCACTGACTGGCACGTTGTTTTCATCGACGCCACGGTCGGTCAACGTCACCAAAGAGCAACCGTCTTCGATCGCCTGTTCGGCTTCAGCACAAATGCGATCAAGCGCATCCATAAACCCTCGTTCGCCGTCGGTCTTTTTGAAGGTCATGTCGATCTTCGTGGACTTCCAACCGCGATGAGCCAACCCATGAATGGAGGCCATTTGATCGGCGTTCAAGATCGGCGTTTCGGCAAACAACCGAGCACACTGTTTGTCGGTCGTTTCCAACAAGTTACCTTCGGGCCCGATATAAGTGGCCATCGACATCACGATCTCTTCGCGAATCGAATCGATCGGCGGGTTGGTAACCTGAGCAAACAGCTGGCTAAAGTAATCGTACAACAACCGAGGCTGGTCACTCAAACAAGCGAGCGCTGCATCGTTACCCATTGACAGGATCGGGTCTTTTTTGACCTTCAACAACGGCAGCAACATGAACTCCATCGTCTCGTTGGTAAAACCAAAAGCCCGCAACCGCGCGATGCGATCGGCCTCGCTATAAAAATCTACTTTTTTACCAGCCGCCAAACGATCGAACGTGATGCGGTTTTCTTCGAGCCACTGTTGGTATGGATTGCGGCTGGAGATGGTTTCTTTTAGTTCTTGGTCGGCGACGATTCGTTTGTTTTCAAAATCGACAACAAACATCTTGCCAGGTTCTAAACGACCTTTTTTGACCACGATCGCTGGATCAATTTCTAACACGCCAACTTCACTGGCCATGATCACACGGTCATCGTTGGTCACGTAGTAGCGACTCG
>CAZHCH010000161.1:0-5731 GCA_964530985.1 uncultured Pirellulaceae bacterium
CGCTTGGAATTGTAACTGTAAAGTCACCACCACCAGGCCCGTTGTCGGGGGCGAATTCACCATCAATGATTTGGGCATCAACAGTACCGTCGCCCAAGTCGACTCTAAAGTAACCAACCTGACCTAAACCGGTAACAAAACCGATGTTTTGGATGCCTGTTCCGCGAGCACCACTATCAGTCTCACCTATGCTACTGTAGCCATTTTGCCCAGCAAGATTATCGTAAGTAGTAAACCCACTGAACGCCACGCCAGAATCAAGCAGAAAGAAACTAGTTGGAGCATTACTTAGTCTCTCAAACCCGGCAACCCCGATACTGGAATTACGGATTCCAAAACCATAGTCGAAATTGTTGAAAGCATTGAAATTCTGAGTAGTTACGCTGGCACCGTAATTGGTTACGCCATTGATCACAACATTTATACCAACATCGGCGGAACCCGCACCTGTATAATAAGGAACCGTATCAGGTGTGAACGACAGCGGGGTGTTCGGTAGCGAATCGATTGCTGGCATGCCGATGCTGACTTGAGCAGAAAGCTCAGGAGCTGCGTACAATGTAGTTAATGCGGCTCCAAATGATGCTGCTGCAAGTTTACTTTTCGTAATTTTCATGTAATAGACTCCAAGGAATAAAATGCTTCAATATTGAAGCAAGGAAAGACATGCGTACTGATCGGGGGATCTCGATCGACGTCAGTATAAACAAGCGATCGATCCAAAACAAGTACTTTTCGAAAATAAGTTATTGCGATTAGGCGAAATGGCGATTGTCCCCGAAAATTAAGCCTTTTCTCGGTGCAAGGAGGAGTCGACAACTGCTACCATCGCTGAAATATCCAGATCCATGCCTAAAAATTCGGCAACTTGGCGAGCGACCTTTTCCGGATCCTCGATGGCAATGGGATAGGGTATTGTACAGACGGAATTTCCATGAGCGACGGTCATTTGAGCAGCGGTGATAGCCTGGCGAGCAAAAATTTGTTGCAGTTGTTCATCGTCAGCATCTCCGCCTTCTTTGCCCAAGCGATCCAGCATGCTATTTTGCGAAGCGACGATCTCTCTTACATCCCGCTGCATAAACAACATCCGATATCGCTCTTGCTGAGGCAAAAATTGCACGATCGGCGCCACAACTTTGATGACCTTTCCCCGGCATTCCTTGACCCAAGCATTATCTGTCGCCATTCCTTTGGCAGCGTCTACTTCGAAGTAGCCTTTGGGGTTGCTTTCGTCGGGCTTCCGCTGGTTATCGGTGTAGATTTCCAGTCCGGCGGCAGCCAGCATTTGCATCATCATCGAGGTCCCCGAACGAGGCAAACCGGAAACAACGATAATTTCTTCCTTCTCCGATCTTGGAACGTCTTCGGTGGATAACTTTTGGGGCGGTTGGGAAAGTCGAGGAAGAATCCCCATTTTGGCAAATGCCTCGAAGGGCATTACCGGTAAAATTTCTTCAAAATCGATATCTTCCAAAGGAGGAAACTCCATTGTTCCCGCGGTCTCTTTAACCACTTCTCTATTGTCTTCTTCCAGATTTTTGGCACTACCTCGGTGTTCAATCGCCAAGTCTGGCTCAGCAACTGAGTCATAAATCTTCGCCAATAACTCATGAGCTTCTTGGAAATTGGGGTTCTGCTTGAGCGCGGTTTTCAATGAGATGACTGCTCCGTCAGCATCGCCGCTTCGATTTTGCGCCCTTGCATAAAAGTAGTGAGCTACTGGAAAACGATACTTTAGGCCGATTGCCTTCTTACCATACTCCAGTGCCTTACGAACCTTATTCGATTCAACATACGCGCGGCATAACCCCATCAGGCAATTTGGGTCAAGCTCGTCCATTTTCAACCCGCGTTTATAGGCAGCTTCAGCTTCTTCAAATTGCTTCAAGCCCACGTAAATATTGCCCATGTGAAATTGGAATCCGGGCTCGGTTGACTTTGTCAGTTTCGCTGCTTCGAGTAGATCCAACGCTGCTTGGAAATCACCTTCTGCGGACGCGACTGTCGCCGCCAAAAAATCGAGCGTTTGTGGGTTTCCACGAGCAATTGCTCGAAGCTGGTTGATTACCCTCAACTCTTCGTCCTCGAACAGCTTCGGCTTGCCTTGGGCATTGAGTCTTGCCAAAGGTGGAGCATTTTCGTCTGTGTTTTCGTCGTCCTGTTTTTTCAATTCTTCCCATCCGGCTTTTCGCTCAGCGGCAAGCTCAGTGACAGCTTTGAGCTTCTCTTTCGCAGTCTTGGATGCTGTCAACCATCGTCCTTTAAGGTCTGCCAGCAGTGCCTTCAGATCGGCATTGCGACCGGTCGCCCGCAGGCAATTGGCTAACTGGATCCCGAAACGAAATTCCAATGGATAGGCCAGGTACATTCTTTGAAGCAACGGAATCGCTTCGCCATGTTTGTCCTCGTCCATGTACGAACGGGCGAGGTTGAAGTCTAGCTCGCGTTGAGTTTGGGCGACCGCCTTGTCGTTGTCTTTGTCAGGGGCATTGATGTAGCCAAGGGCGACCAATTGGTCCAGTGCCGCCTTAGATTCGGCAGCGTCAATTACCATGTCCTTGGGGTGTCGGCCGTCGTTACCTTCAACGTCTTCCCAACTGGCAATCCAATCGATTTCAGGTTTTTGCTCATACACATCCACCAACGGTTTTCCGTCCATGTCTTCAGCAATCGGTAACCCAAACAGAGATAATAGTGTCGGGGTGATGTCCAGAAGGCCAGCACCGTGAATTAGGTGGTCTTTCTGGATACCTGGGCCGTTTAATACAAAGATGCCGTAATCGCGGTGCTCGATGGCGGGACCAGCTGGTTCGGTCGGAATCGCCTTGGGTCGCAGGTGGTCTGGGTGAAAACCATGATCGGAAATCAGCAGCACGGTTGTGTCTTCATCGGTTAATTCGAGCAGCCGCCCCAGTAGCATGTCATGGTAGAGGTATCCCATTGTGACCACATTGTGATATAAATGGAAATCTTCGTCGGAGACATGCGGTTGCTGAGGCGGATGGTACTTCATGAACCCATGGCAAAAGTGGTCAATGGCGTCATAGTAGACGGCGGCAAAATCCCATTCCTGTTTCTCCAACAACTCAGTAGCGGTCGCATGAATGGTCGAACACTCCGCTAGTACCTTCATCACTGAATTAACACGAGGATCGCGATCTTGGTCGATTTCGGCTCCGTTGGGTAAAAACGGCAAGATGTCTTCACGTGTAAATTCGGAGGGATGCACGCGACACTCGGAAAGATCGGTCGTCAATTCGTCGGGATGTACACACTTGGGCAACAGCTTCCACGGATCACCTGGCTTTTTGGGAGCCTTGTGGAAAAAGTCAGAAACCATCACGCCGTCGATTGGCTCAGCAGGGTGACTGGGCCACCACCCCACGACCAATGAACGAAGGTCGTTCTGATTGAGGATATTCCATATCGCCTTGCACTTACGCGACGTGTTACCCATGGGCTGTACGCCCGAGCGATCTGCGTTAGGTTCAGAAAAGCCATAGATGCCATGTTTGCTAGGGCGCTTGCCCGTGGCGATCGAGGTCCAAAGCATTGGTGACAATACGGGGGAGAGTGTCCTTAAATTCCCCATCGTCCCGCCTTCAACTAGCTTTTGGGTGTGGGGCATCTCGCCGCGATCCATCAAGTCGTTAATTATTTTCCAGTCCGCAGCGTCCCAGCCGATCAACAACACTTTTTTCGAGTTAGGCATTTTTTCTTTAGTTATAAATTTATTGGATCAATATTGATGATAAACAGTCAAGTCGGAGACAATGACATACCAACTGAATGTTCTGCTTTGCACATTGTAGTTGAACTAGCCATAAAAAGAGAGTACATGAAACTCAATTTTATGGGCGATAGACTGACGCCCGGTATTATTGATCTAATCGGAGTTTTTATCCGAGATTGACCTGCCTTCGTGTTTGTCGGCTGCTGGCGGTTTGTCCAAGCTAAACTTGAGAATGGGCTGTGTCGTAATGATTATGGTTGCCCTCATTAAAATTGGGTGGCTATCGTTCGGCTCATGTCGCCAACTCCAAGTTTTAGCTGCGCACACTAGATCCGGTAATTTCGGCTTAGGCTTGAATGGCTGTACTGATGGCACCGGTAGTCAGTTTGTAGTGGAAGAATCATGGCGCCAACATGCAATACATAGGATTCACTCGTTGGTTGGCCTGTCTATTCTGGTCTCGTATGGCGTCAGGCAAATTGTTAGTCTGGGCTAAATTGAAAGTATTTATCAACAATTAATCAAAGGTATAGCCGATGTCACGGTTTCAAATATTATCGCTAATCGGCGGAGGGATCCGCGGCGCGTTTGTCACGTCCTATTTGAAGGAATTGGAAGACAAACTGGGCAGTCCGATCGCTGAGTGCTTTGACTTGATCGCGGGTACATCCACGGGTGCAATTATTGCGGCAGGTTTAGCGTCGGGGATGCCGGCAGCGAAGATGCATGACTTTTATGTTCGCTATGGCGCCAAGATTTTCACGCCGCGTGAGAAGTACAAAGCAAAGGGAGCTTACCGATTCCTTTTCCCAATAGGCGACTTTTTCTTTAGGCGAGGAACTGGTGGTGATCTTGCGGCTGCGTTTCGTGCTCGTTTCTTGCCAACGGCATTGGAGGAATCGTTCGCCGAAGGTTTCGGTGAAAAGACAATGAAAGATGTCAATTTTACGCGTTTGATCATGCCGGCAGTCAATTTGACCAAGGGGAAACCGCACGTGTTTCGGTCGCGGCACCTGCCCAAGGCCATCCATGATTCAGACATCAAAATTGCCGACGCCATTATCGCCAGCACCGCAGCACCAACATATTTTCCTCATCGTCAAATCGGTGAAAATAGTTATGTTGACGGTGGTATGTGGGCCGCTGATCCAAGCATGCTGGCTGTCGCCGAAGCGCTTCGAATCAACGAGCTAACAGACGTTAGCCACCCAGAAGAACATTTCAAAACAAGTGATCTGCACTTACTGTCGGTCGGAACTGGGCGATCTCAGTTTGCGATGGATCCGCCAGGGGATAGGGCTGGATTGCTCTACTGGGCTCCACGTGTGGCAGACGTGATGGGTACGTCGCAAGCGCAAGGTATTCACTTGCCGTTAAAGTTTTTCCTTGGCAATCGTTACCGCCACGTCAATTTTAGGATGACCGAAAAGTGGGCGCTCGACGAAGTCGAAAATATTCCGAAGTTATTTGCCGTTGGCGAAACACGAGCGGCAGAAACTTACGATGAGATTAACGAGAGGTTTTTTCAACACAAACGAATTCCTTTTAAACCGTTCCTCACAGACGAACACGAAATTCATCTGGACGATTTTGGTTTTGAGTAATTGGAAATTTAGTAATTAATATTGGACGGCATCCCAATACAAGCTCGATGCGCGAGCGAGTGCATCTATCAATTTTGAGAAAATGCACTTGCTTGCGCCGCGAGCTTATATTTTAAATTAGGCGACACGATGACTACAAAGTTTGAGTTTAAAAACCGTGATGGTGATACCTTGGCCGGTGCGCTTGAGGAGCCCAGTGCGTCTCGTCGCGGCGTGGCTGTATTTGCCCATTGCTTTACTTGCCACAAGAACGTCCACGCGGCTAGTCGTGTTTCGAAAGGACTTCGCGATCAAGGCTTCGCAGTGTTGCGGTTTGACTTTACAGGTCTTGGGCAGAGCGAAGGCGATTTTGCCAACACGAATTTCTCGACCAACTTGGAAGACCTTCGCT
>CAZHCH010000162.1:0-5651 GCA_964530985.1 uncultured Pirellulaceae bacterium
GGCAGTTTTCAAAGAAGCAACTTGCCAAAGTTCCTGCTTGGACCAAAGTGGTGATTGTTCCGAAAGAGGCGGTAGAAATGGAGTCTAAAGAAAATAGGCAAGCAAACGCTGGCTCCTAAAGGATAATGGCGGCTTTTAAATTGTTTCATTAGAGCACCCGCATCAAAAAAAGGTTCTTCTAAGAATTTAGTGGGAGATTCAAAGAGCTAAGAGTCATTAGTAGATTGGACAATGTAACATCGACTTGGCTTTGACCACCGCGGGTGCCATGTTTACGCGAGCAGAAGTGGGTCAATTCCAAAAAGCCATTCAAAAAACATGCTCACGGGACTTTCCGAAAACAGCGTCGGACGCGTAAGCATGCCAACACTCAGTAGATACGCTTACCCTCAAAGCCGTGAAGCGTGGCACCCACTCGACTAATTAAAACACCTGAAAATCTTGCGAGAGCCACAACAAACCCAGATGGACCAAAAAAGGCCTCAAAGTCGGGAGTAGGGCCACGATTTAAATCGGCCGTCAGCTGCTTCAAGATTTGCGGGTCAGGCGAACCTATCTAGCTTTTCGGATATTCGCCGCAGGCGGCAGCGAACTTGCTGACTCGTTCGTAACAACCGATACAACACATGAATCGATTGAATTCGACTCAAGTGTTGTATCGACTCGTTCAGTACCGGTAGCCAAGCAAGAAAGACCATGGGCGGCGATTCCACATTCCTCAGCCTCCATTGCAAGTACTTGGTCTTGTGCTTGTTACTGTTGACAACAGCCGGCTGCCGATCGCTTGAAAGAAAGATCGTCTATAATCCGCCGAAGTATCCTCAAAAGTGGACTTCGCCGACGGAGGATGATCTACACGGCCTCTCGCTACAAAACGTTTGTTTCCATAGCTCAGATGGGACGAAACTCAACGGCTGGTTAATGCAACCAAACTGTTCCGACAGCTCAAACGCCATTCTCTTCACCCACGGTCGCGGAGCAAACTTAGGATCTCTAAAGTCCGATTTAATTAAGTTTGTAAAGTTACACCAAGTTCCGGTTTTTGTGTTTGATTATCGTGGGTTTGGAAAAAGCGACGGTCAACCGGACGAAGCCGGACTTTACCGGGATGCGACCGCTGCTCGTGATTGGTTGGCTCATCACACCGGCCTGGCAGCCAGTGACATCATCATCATGGGCCGTTCGTTAGGAGTTCCCGTCGCAGTCGATCTTGCCGCGCAAGATGGCGCCAAGGCTTTGATCTTGGAAAATGGGCTGACTTCAATCCCTGATGTTGTTTGTGATTACACGCGTGGCTTGATTTCCGGCAAACGGGTGATCAACGCCCGTTTCAATTCAAAGTGCAAAATTGGCCGCTACTCAGGACCCGTTTTCATCAGCCATGGCAAGGCAGACAAAACGATTCCGTTTTCTCATAGTGTGAAACTAGCTGCGTCGGCAACGTCAGCCAGCCACGTGCACTTCATGGAACTCGATGGCGGACATCAAACTCCGCAACCTGAATTCTACCACGCGTCGCTGCAGAATTTTCTGAAAAGCCTATAAAGAAATGCGCTAGCTAAGTAGACGTCTCGATCAGCAAGGTGCTTGTCCGTGTTTGTTTCCTTACTCGTTGTTCGTCTGAAAGCTGGGACAAAAATTGTTTCACTGTGTGTATCCGAGTTTAAATTCTTCATCCGTCAGTTTTTGACTTTCTCTCGCCGGTGTTGTCGCTTCTTTGAGACCATGTTCAATTCCATGGGGCATTCCGTCGCTGCCAAAAATCAAATCCACACCCGGCACAAAACCGACCTTGTCGATCAACATTCGAAACGGATTATTCGCGTCCAACATTGACGGGGACAAGCGATCGGCATAAACCACCGAATCGCTGTTGAAGTTGGGCTGCATCGATAGCACCACGCCAAGCTCCTTAGCCCGAACCGCTTGAGCTTCTGAAATCAGTTGAGCATGTTCGATGCGAATTGTGTCGAACTCTTTATGCACTAGTGTTTGTTCGATGGAGGCGATCGTTTGTTCGATGGCAACGTCGCCGATAGCATGAATCGCAATTGCGTTGGTCAGTCGAGATGAATCATGCAAGATTTGTTGCAACTGCTTGTCTTCGTAAATCAACATGCCTTTGTTTTTTGGCTGCCCAAGGTAGCAATCAGAAATCGCAGCCGACCAAGCTCCGATTGCGCCATCCGTGAACAGTTTCATACCATGAACTTTTGATTTCGCCAAATCAGTAAGCTCCTTAAACGTCTCGGGAGCTGCCCAGAATTTTGTGCGATGCGAAAGACTGGCCTCTGCAAACCATTCGATTTCCTGCTCGCCCACCAATAGCATTTCTTCGGCTGAACCGATCCCCAGTTGTTCCAAGCCCGCAAAAAAAGCTACCAATGCATCAGGGGAGCCGCCCAGTGTTGCGAACCAATTTAGAACGTGACGCATATTCCGTTCGTACCAATCTCGATCGGAAATATTCAATACGGTTTCTCCAAACCGATTGATCAGCGCGCGTTGAGCAGGCTCATTTAGCAGCACATCGTGCAACGAAAAATTAAAAACGGCAACTGGCGGTAAGCCAGACAACTGCTGTTGATCAATTGGGAACCGGTTACTTTTCCAGTGATGAGCAACAATCACCTCTGGAGCCTGTGGCCGCTTGGAAGCTGCCGTGATCAGGTCTGCCGCCGCTTCAAAAGATGTCGCGTTGGATAAATCCACGCCTGAATTGAAAGCGGCATATAACAATGGGTGTGTATGGTGGTCATGAAACAATGGGGAACTTGCATGAGTCATTGATTCGCCTTTTCCGCGGCTGACATCTGTCGGACGCCTTTGTCGTTCTTTAGTTTTTTCAGCAGTTGAGCCATTGAGTCAGCGACTTCTTTGTTTTCGGCAATGACATTGTTTTGTTCGCCGGCAT
The DNA here is from genome assembly GCA_964530985.1 of uncultured Pirellulaceae bacterium. Taxonomy (GTDB): domain Bacteria; phylum Planctomycetota; class Planctomycetia; order Pirellulales; family Pirellulaceae; genus Mariniblastus. The sequence goes on from CAZHCH010000162.1 coordinate 2,915, forward strand.
CGGTCGAGAGATCATAGAGTGCTGGCGCATTGCCTTGTTTCTTTTTCTTTCGTTTTTTCTGGTTTGGCCTCGGCTGAATGTACTTCCATTTCCCTTTTCGCAAGGCGAGTGTACCACGAGACTCTTCAATCGTATGCGGACTCCCAACAGTGTCTTGTCCCAACAAAGCTGGCAGTAGATTCTGGCTGTCAATTGCTTCTGAAGCGGCAAGGTCGATCTTTAGCATTGCAGCGAAAGACGCGATGAAATCTATCTGACTGACCAAAGCGGCAGATTTACCGGCTTTGATTTTTCCGGGCCAACGAACAATAAACGGCACCCGTGTTCCACCTTCATAAATCTGGTACTTGCCACCGCGATAGAGACCTGAACCATCATGCCCACGATCGACCTCTTTGGTTGAGGTTTTGAAAGTCGTACCGTCCACGTAACCATCGTCATAGACAGGGCCATTGTCACTTGAAAAAATTACAATCGTGTTTTCCGAAAAACCATGCTCTTCTAGCGCCTTAAGCACCTCGCCAGTGGACCAGTCAAACTGAACCATGGCGTCTCCACGATACCCTAACTGGCTCTTCCCTTTAAATCGCGGATGAGGCGCACGGGGCACATGAATGTCTTGCGAGGAAAAGAACAAAAAGAATGGCTTGTCCTGTTTCTGCTTCGCAATAAATTCCTTGGTCTTATCAACGAACACATCGGCCATGGTTTCATCGTCCCACAAGGCCGACTTGCCACCCCATTGGTAGCCGATCCTGCCAATCCCATTGATCACCGAATTATTGTGTCCGTGACTACTTGGATAATAAGTCATCGCGGCCCGGTCTTTTTTACCGTTAGGGTACTCGGTCGCAACGACTCCTGCTGGCTTTTTGCCGACAAACAGTGGATCAGCAGGGTCGAGCCCGACGACGCGATGATTTTCCAAGTAGACGCATGGAACTCGATCATTGGTCGATGGCAATAGGAACGAGTAATCAAATCCAATTTCCAGCGGCCCAGGCTTCACGTCCGAATTCCAATCAACCGGTACTTTACCGTCGCCGATTCCAAGGTGCCACTTGCCAACGACTGCCGTTTGATAACCTGCCTTTTTAAATAGCTGGGGCAGGGTGAACATGTTGGGTTTGATTTTCATTGGAGCATTGGGGGCAAGCACTCGCACTCCGTGGCGAAACCCGTGAATTCCAGTCAACATTGAAAACCTGGACGGCGTGCAAGTCGAAGCCGAACAATGGCCATCGCTAAACAACAACCCTTCGGAAGCGAGCTTGTCGATATTGGGAGTCGGAATCAGCTTGGCCCCGTATGCTCCCACATCGCCCCAGCCCACGTCATCACCATAGATAATCACGACGTTAGGCGTGTCAGCAGACAACCAGCTCAACGGCGACAGGAACAAAAAGAACCAGCAAGCATGAAATAGGATTTTGGTATTCATTTTATTTCCATTCGAACAAGTAATCGCCAAATCACATACAAGCTCGACGCGCGAGCGAGTGCATCGGGCAATGTTCGTGGAAATGCACTTGCTTGCGCCGCGAGCTTGTATTTTTCAAAACTGATTAATCGTGACACGCACCCAATTATTCTCTAGGAACCTGTGGCTTTGCAGTAGACGCAAACTTCTCAAAATACACCTGAAGGTCGACCTTCCAGACCCGCTGCCGTCTTCCTTCACTGGAAACAATCACGCTTTTGGAATCCGCAGTAAAGCAGATCGCCTCGCCTTGCATCTGAAGCGGTAATGCGACGACGATCGGCTTCTGGTCAACCACGGTTTGTCGCCAAGTCTTACCTTCAGGACGAATAAATAAATGGGCCGTCAAATAATTTCTGATAATTAGCTTTTTGCCATCGGGGGAAAATGCCATTCCCGACACATATCGAATCGGAAACGACCCCACTCGCTCAGCGACTAACTTGGTGGACGCATTCGCAACTGAATCATTCGCGTCGGGCTGCTTAACTTCATGCAATGCTAACTGTGACAGCGGCATCGGCAACACGTAAATGCTCGGCACCACTTTGCGGTCGCGATTCAAATGCACCTTTTCAACAAACCAAATATCGAGCGTGGTGGGATCCACGGCAACCGCTTCGCAGTCTTGCTGAATCGGCGTTGCAGCCCCAGTTGCCGAGTCGCTCGACCGACGGTCTTGGTAAGTAAATTCAACCGGCAAGGCTTTCACCGATTTGAGTTTTTTGAACTCTTGTTTTGATCTTGAACGAGACTTCAAATCAGTCGGGTCACGAAAGAAATACAACTGATGAACGGTTTTCTTTCGAAGATTGTCACCGACATCGGCTACCAATCCCCAGTGTTTCCCCGCCAACGTAAAGCTTGCCAGCGACTCCCAGTCTTTATTCCTCGCGTTTTCAAGCGTTACGCGAGCCAGATGTTGCCCCTTGTCGCCAAACAAAAAAATCTCTGCCGGACTTCCAGAGTCGTTGATTGTCCAAAAACAATCTGCCACTGCCGACCGCGTCAAGCCACTCGATTCCGTAATGCTTTTTTCTTTGAGCGAACCCAATCGTGAGATCGAATTTGCGACCCGATCTTCGAAATCTATCGATGGTGGTTTGCCAGTAGAATCCGGTGAGTCAGCCTTTTGCTGGGCGGACGTCGATGGTGGCGCTTGCGCGGTCACCCACGACGGTGCATTCAAAGCTCCGCACATCAAAAAACAAGCGAACCAGCTAATTCGCCAGCTCGCTTGTTCGTGAAATTGAAAAT
>CAZHCH010000163.1:0-5523 GCA_964530985.1 uncultured Pirellulaceae bacterium
TTGCGCCCTCGGGCAATTCATCCATTTTCCAAACCGGCAGACGCACCAAGTGTTCCTTTTCCAGTTTCATCGATTCGACAGAATTGAAAGCCAAACAAAGCACAATACCTGCAATCACCGCCACCAAAGGCCCCTGGATAATCTTAGTGAAGCTCAGTTGCTTCATGAACTTCTGTTCCCACAAAATCAAAATTGCGAGACATACGAGCGTGATGATCACGGCAGCCGCGGTGGGATACGTGATCGCATGTAGAATTTCTGAGAAAGTGTTGTGACCATCTGCTTGTTGAAAAGCCATAACCCCCTCGGGAACTTTGTCTTTCCCAAAGGCATGAGGGATCTGCTTGAGAATGATGATCAAACCGATCGCAGCTAACATTCCCTTGATCACCGAAGCAGGGAAGTAGTATCCAATGGTTCCTGCCTTAAAAAATCCTAACAAGAACTGAATCACTCCGGCCAACACCACTGCCAGTAGAAAGTTCCCAAACCCCAACTGAACAATCGCAGGCGCCACGATGGCCACCAAACCGGCAGCCGGCCCACTAACTCCAAGCGACGAATTACTAAACAGAGTGACAATCAAGCCACCGACAATACCGGCTATGACACCCGACATCGCGGACGCACCTGACGCTAAGGCGATCCCCAAACACAACGGAATGGCGACAAGAAAAACGACTAGGCCAGACGGAACATCTGTTTTCCAGTGTTTGAGATCATTAAAAATCGTGAGAGGACCGGTCTTGAGCATGGAAAGCCTATTTTACTTACGAATAAGTGATGATTGAATTTCGATCGGCTGCTGGGAGTTAACCAAATAAACCGTTGACTTGGTCCACACCAAGTTCCCATTCTTCTTTTTAAATCTATCTATCTAAAGCGATAAAATTAACACGAAATCTGAATTCATTTGATCAGATTTCATTTAACCAATTGCACCAAATTAAACCCGATAGAAACGATAAAATCCAGCCCCTTAACGCCTTGTCCAGCCTGAATTAAGAAGCTGAAAGGCTAAATTTTAACAACTGATATGACCGCCGAAAGCCCTTCGACTTCACCGACCAAAACCAATAATTACGTCTGACTTGTCATCTTCATTCTGGTCAACGAGATCTAGCCAACAAATCGTACCAATAGCTCCAATTACTCAGGTGCCAATGCATGCAACACGCCCAGTAGTCTGCCCGAGCTACCTAACAGTTTCAGCATCAAACGGCTCTGTTTTTCAATCTTAAGCTCCATCAGTATCTGCTGTTTGAGTATGATTTCAAACACCAGTCATTTGATACTCAAATCTGACTGATTTGACACTGGGATTTGTGTTTTGTTAGCAAGTCTTCATAATCGTTTTCAGCTGCTGCTCACTTTTCAATACGAGTAGTTGTATTCCTTACCACTAACCGAACCGCACGAAATTGAGCTGGAAACAAATTCTATTGATTGCCAAATGTGCAATTTCGCTGTCGATCTTGGCGTACCTATTTTACAACGCCTCCCAAGAAGGTCAGTGGGAACAGTTGAGCCAGACGCGCAAGCACTGGGGCTGGGTCACGATCGGTTTTTTGGGCTGCCTGTCAGCAATGCTGTTTAGTTTCTATCGCTGGCAATTACTGGTCCAAGCGCTTGACTTGCCGTTTCGATTGATCGATTCAATCCGCATCGGCTTTATCGGGCTGTTCTTTGGCCTGTTCGCCTTTGGCGTCGTTGGCAACGATAGCCTGCGCGCGTTCTATGCGACTCGACAAGCCAAAGACCGCGTGTCCGCTGCCGTCACCTCGGTTCTGGCCGATCGGGTGATTGGTCTACTGACCATGTTTACGATCGCCACCTTGGCATTTTGCAGTGTTGACTTTTCGAGGCTGGCTGAGACCTATCCGGAGAAAGCCCAAGCGTTATCGGTTGTCGGATGGTTTGTGATGGTCTGCACTGGGTGCGGTTATGTTGGGGTGGTAGTTCTCTGCTTTACGCCAACATTAAAACGTACTGGTTTGTTTCAGTGGTTCCTGAAACTTCCCAAAGTCGGTGGGATTTTAGAAAGCGTTGCTGAAGCTGTCGTGATGTACCGAGGACGCCCGGGAGTGATTTTGGCCAGCTTCGGCCTTAGCGTCGCGGTCAATTTTTGTTTCTTGCTGTCCATGTTTTCGCTCGCCAAAGGCCTGACGACCGATCACCCAAGTTTACTGGAGCATTTGATCATCGAACCGTTAGCGATGGTCTCCAATGCGGCTCCACTGCCCGGTGGCATCGGTGGCTTGGAGTTCGCCATGAAATTCTTGTACCTCGCCTTCAATAGCGCAAGCGGCGTCATTGTCGGATTTGCTTTCCGAATCGTATTTTTGCTGGTTTCTGCCATTGGAGCGATTGTCTGGTTCGCCAATCGACAGGCAGTCGCCGCGATCAAGCAATCGGCTGAACCTGAATGAGCAATCGTCAACCTAAGCCGCTTTCAAGAATTTAAGTGGTTGATAGATTGAGCCGTAGGACGATAGTCCTTGGTTTTTGCGAGGCCAATCGTGGCTGCCGCACAAACGATCAGTCTTTTCGCTAACAGACTAAGTTACAATTAACCGTTGCCAACGGTTGTCATTCCGCAATAATCTTGTCATCGGTCGCCCATGTTTGGCGACCGGAAAACCTCTGTGGGTTTTAAAAATCCGAGTCAAATTTAGAAACACGAGCAAGCCAGCGATGAGCATTAGCCCTGAAATACTAGCGATCGAAAAAGAAGCCGAGCAACTTAAAAACGACGAAAAGTTCGCCGAATCGATTGCCAAATACCAAGAAGCCTTGGCCATCGACGAAACGTTCGTCCGTGGGCACTTGGCATTGTCCGTTTTGTTCCACAAGACCGAGCAACACGCAGAATCCGTCAAGCACGGCGAACGGGCTTACCAGCTTGAGCCCGACGACGCTTTCAACGCCGCCGCGCTCAGCGTGACTTACCAACGAGCCTTCGAAGGCACGCGAGATCCGATCTACATCGAAAAAGCCGAAAGCGTGAATACGAACATGCGTTAATTCGGTCGTTGAAAGTTCAACCGACGCACTAACGCTCGACCAAGCCAAATAAAAAAAGGCTCGCCAATTAATATTGGCGAGCCTTTTTTTTACATTTGTCAGTGACAAGCTGGAAGCATGTCGCCACTAAGCAAGATCGAAACGATCAAGGTTCATGACTTTGTTCCAAGCCGCCACGAAATCGGTGACGAACTTTTCATTGGCATCGCCACAAGCGTAAACTTCTGCAATGGCTCGCAATTGCGAGTTCGAACCAAAGACAACGTCAACCGCTGTGGCATTCCACTTGACTTCGCCGGAACTGCGATCGCGGCCTTCGTACAAGTGAGGACACTGGGCATGCTGCTTCCACTCAGTGCCCATGTCCAATAAGTTCACAAAGAAATCGTTGCTGAGCGTCTCAGGGTTGTCAGTCAACACGCCCAAGTTCGTATGACCGGTGTTGGCGTTGAGCATTCTCATGCCGCCGACCAAAACCGTCATCTCTGGAGCGTTCAATGTCAGCAAGTGAGCTTTGTCGACCAACGACTCTTCGGCCGGCCGAGGGTACTCAGGGAACGCGTAGTTGCGGAACCCGTCGGCATACGGCTTCAAGTAATCCACCGATTCGACATCGGTTTGGTCTTGAGTCGCATCGGTACGACCAGGAGTGAATGGTACAGTCACATCTTGGCCGCCTTTTTTGGCAGCTGCTTCAACCGCTGCACAACCACCTAGAACGATCAAGTCAGCCAAAGAAACCTTTTTGCCACCGGCGTTAAAGTCCGTTTGAACTTTCTCAATCACGGCCAACGCCTTGGCAAGGTTTTCCGGGCTGTTTGCTGCCCAATCTTTTTGCGGGGCCAAACGAACACGAGCACCATTGGCTCCGCCTCGCTTGTCGGTACCTCGGAAGCTTGAAGCCGACGCCCAAGCTGTCGCGACCAATTGGCCGATCGACAATCCGCAATCGAGCAACTTGGCTTTCAAGTCCGCGATTTCTGCATCGCCGATCAAATCGTGATCAACCGCAGGAACGGGGTCTTGCCACAGTTGAGCCTCAGGAACTTCAGGGCCCAGTAAGCACGACACAGGTCCCATGTCGCGATGAGTCAACTTGTACCAAGCCTTGGCGAACGCTTCAGCGAATTGGTCTGGGTTTTCGTGAAAGCGTTTTGAAATCGGGGCATAGGCCGGATCAAGCTTTAGCGCTAGGTCGGTCGTAAACATCATCGGAGCGTGCTTGGTGGACGCATCGTGAGCGTCTTGAACCGTCGCGACGCCGCCACCGTCTTTCGGGGCCCATTGAGTCGCACCGGCGGGGCTTTTAACTTGCTCCCACTCGTAGTTAAACAAGTTATCAAAGAAGTTATTGTCCCACTTGGCCGGTTCGGTTGTCCAAGCGCCTTCTAAGCCACTGGTGATCGTGTCGTTTGCGTTGCCGGTTCCATAACTGTTGATCCAACCCAGCCCTTGGTCTTGCAGGGAAGCGCCTTCTGGTTCGGGACCGACGTACTTATCGGGATCCGCAGCGCCGTGAGCTTTACCGAACGTGTGACCACCGGCGATCAAGGCGACAGTTTCTTCGTCGTTCATTGCCATGCGAGCGAACGTATCACGAATATCGAACGCAGCCTTGAGTGGATCGGAGTTTCCATTGGGGCCTTCTGGATTGACGTAGATCAAACCCATTTGCACGGCACCGAGAGGATTTTCGAGTTCGCGATCCCCCGAGTAACGCTTGTCACCGAGCCACTCGCTTTCGGGGCCCCAATAAGTGTCCTCTTCTGGTTCCCAAACATCTTCGCGACCGCCGGCAAAACCAAACGTTTCAAAGCCCATCGATTCGAGCGCAACGTTGCCGGTCAAAATCATCAAGTCCGCCCAAGATAGTTTGCGGCCATACTTTTGCTTGATCGGCCATAGCAAGCGACGGGCTTTGTCCAAGTTCGCGTTGTCTGGCCAGCTATTAAGTGGGGCAAATCGCGCCGAACCTGAAGTCGCTCCACCGCGACCATCGGCGACTCGGTAAGTCCCTGCACCGTGCCAAGCCATACGAATAAAAAACGGTCCATAGTGCCCGTAGTCGGCTGGCCACCAGTCTTGAGAATCGGTCATCAAGGCAGTCAAGTCTGCTTTGACGGCGGCTAGGTCCAACGTTTTGAATTCAGCCGCGTAATCGAAATCGTCATCCATCGGGTTACACTGCGGCGTGTTCTGATGGAGGATCTTCAGGTTTAACTGATTGGGCCACCAATCGCGATTGGAAACGGTGCCAGAAGCTGCCGCACTGGGACCCATCACTGGGCACTTCGAAATGTCGTCAGACATAGAATAAAACTCCGAATATTTTTTCTTGAGTTGGTTTGTTTGATTAGTAGCGACGGGGAAAAGCGATTTTCCTTACGCTGAGTCGAACATTATTAAGCTGACTCGCGGTCTCGTAAAGTACAACCAGCCAATCAGCGGGATTCATTGTGTTGAGTGACCGTATTTGCTACCTAGCTGGATTCGCCAGAG
>CAZHCH010000164.1:0-5388 GCA_964530985.1 uncultured Pirellulaceae bacterium
TTCAAGTCCAATATCGTCCACTGAAAGAAGCCCGCGAAAGCGGGCTTCTTTCTTGCCTTCATCTTACACCTTGCCTACTTGCTCCGGCGTCACCTCAATACAGCCGTCGTTGCCCAATCAGACAAAAATATTGCAAGCGTTTATATTAGGCTCTCCCCCGAAGCATTCCGTGCCAGTAGAGATTTGGTAGACCGTGCTTTTTGAGCATGTACATGCTGAAACGCTCTTTTGATTGATCGAACGGGAACGATTCCATCGGCTGCTTCTCGTAATCAAATTCGGCCAGAATTAAACTGCTGTAGCTGGTGACGAGCGGGCACGATGTGTAGCCGTCGTATTTCACGTCTAGCGGCTTACCTGCGATCATGCAGAAAATATTGCCGACGGTTGTGGGAGCCTGCTTGCGAATCGCGGCTCCCGTTTTCGAAGTCGGTAAGTTCGATGTGTCGCCAAGCGAGAATACGTTCGGGAATTTCGTGTGCTGAGTCGTGTACTTGTCCACTGAAACCCATCCATCATCACCCGCCAAGGGGCTGGCTTTGATGAAATCCATCGGGCCCATACGTGGCGTCACATGCAACAAGTCGTACTTGATGGTGACCTTTTCTTTGGTGTCCAATTTTTCGAAGATCGCTTCCTTCGTTTCCGGCAGGATCTCTTTCAAGTCGTGCTGAGTTTTGATTTCAATACCTTTTCGCTCAGTCATTTTTTCCAACGACGATGCGTAGGGATCAACGGCAAAGATTCGAGGTTTGGCGAGAGCAAAGATCACGTCGCTTTGTTCACGGATGCCTTGCTTGCGGAAATAATCTTCTGCGAGATAGCAAATCTTTTGCGGAGCCCCACCACATTTGATCGGCGTGTCCGGCTGGGTGAATAAAGCGGTCCCGCCTTTGAACTTCTGGATTTCGGCCCATGTGGTATCGACCGTGTCAAAACTGTAGTTACTACAGATTCCGTGCTTGCCAACGATCTCTTTAGAAAGCCCTTTGATCTCAGTCCAGTTCAATTGCAGACCGGGACATACGACCAAGTAGTCATAGGCAACGGTTTCACCACCGCGAGTCTTGAGCGTGTTGGCGTCGGGATCAAATGACTCCACTGCGTCTCGCAGCCACGTCGCACCTTGCGGGATGAAGTCCGCTTCGTTTCGCTCCGATTCTTCCTTCGGGAAAACGCCACCGCCGATCAGTGTCCACAGCGGTTGGTAGTAATGCTTGTCACTCGGTTCGATGATAACAACGTCCAAGTCTTTGTCTTCATTGAGTAGTTGAGCGGCTACGGTAAGTCCTGCAGTACCACCGCCAACGATTGCGATTTTTGTTTTTGACATGAGTTTAGGCCTGTTTTGATTTGATGTGAAAGTTGTTCGCTTCTTAGCGGGCTGGCTTGTCCATGTTTTTCCCAAAGCACTCGGCGAACTGGGCAGCAAATGCGACGCTCTTTTGAATTTCTGGGTTTCGCATCAGGCCGATAAGCCCAATCATGCCCACTTTATCTTGGGTTTGTGCACTACAAGTATCTTGCTGGGCGCTGGCAAACGAGTTGGCTACGTTGCTGAGAACAGCAATCGAATGGTGACTCAAGATGTCTGATTTTAGGAGTTCGCCGATTCGCGAGAGGTCATCTTTCTCAATCTGGGTGCCCAACCAAAGTGCTGCATGAAGGCCGTTGACGAGGCTCTTTTCCATGTCGATGCCTTCGCTGGCACAACGCTGTTGATAGTCATCGAACACGTCTCCGACAGCGGCGATAATGTTCGGCATTTCGTCCGCAAGCTTGGCTAACTGAGCCAATTGTGGCAGTCTCTCAAGCAGCGTGTTAAGAGCCGACATAGTTGCCGGCTCTGTCAGTTTGACTAGCATTCCCATTAGACTCGAAAGGCGAGGTTCAAGGTCAATGCCTCGCTGTGCAGCATCAGATACTTTTTCATCAACGAAGTTTGTTCCAGTTGCAAAGGCGCCTTCCACCGAGACGCCCATTTTCTCGAAAAGGACTTCTTCAATCGTTTGAGATTCCGGCCTATTCATGTCCACCTTATATGTTAGTAATTAGTTGCTGATTCGATTTGATTTGATATTTGATGTGGCTCGATCGTCAACGAGGCCGGTTGTTCGGTTTCGTCTGTCCTGCTTGCCGATTGAAGCAAGTCGCTGCCTTCACGGATGATGACAAAACTGCCGATCAATACCAAGAAAACGGCAAACACTTGCTTAAGCACTCGCTGATTGAGCTTCGCGTTTAATTGTTGGCTAATTAAGCAACCGACAACACCCACAATGCACTAAAAAACGATAATGACAAGGCTCGTTCTGGAACAACCAAGAAACTGCCGCCAACCCGAAGAAACCAGTCAAGACGCCTTCGACGACAATCATAAAATTGCCGGCGGCCGTTGGCTTTTTAAGCGGTACCTCTTTGTCTGGGTTGGCGGCCAAGCTCTTCTTGCAGATTGCTTTTTTGATCATCATCACCAAAACCGAAGCCGCTAACACAACCAAGCCAAAAATGACCAATTGCATGGCGTCGCTCACCTGTCCACAGCGACCAGCTATCACGCATGCGGCCCCAAGCACGAAAGAATCGCTGCATAACTTGGAAACATGGTTTCACGACTATAGAGTAAATAAAATGGCTATGACACCGGCTGGCTTGGATGTTGTTTTTGGGTCATTGCTTTAGAAAAGTTGTAATCCAACTAACAAGGCCATCGTTTTTATCTTCCCAGCGGAAATACTCGCTGATTCATAGGCTGCGACTATCTGTCATACAATATTCGGCCAGAGAAAGGGCACCTTGCCCTAAATTTATGTTTCGGGCGACTACAACGTCATGCCGGTCTCGCGGAGGTCGTGTTTATCGCCAGAATTACATGCAAGCGTCGGCTCGGAAGATCTCAATTGACCCCGTAGGGTTATTTTTTCTATACTTCGCCGAGATTTTTCACATGTGACTAAAACTGCCGACCACACTCAGGCTTTTGCTTGACTCTAGCTTGGCTACGTTTTAGTTCGCACGACTCGGCCGACGGAATGGCCGCTAAAACACAATGGTTGATGGAGAAACCAAAATGACTCGGTACGCCCCCGCTGTGTCACGACTGCTAAAATCAGTTTTTACCGCACCGCTTCTGTTGACAGCATTTACTTGTTTGTCGTTCGCACCCAATTCGCTGACGGCCCAACAGTCTGCTCGCGATCAAATCCAAACTCGCCAGATTCAGACCCTCGCGGTTGTTAACGGCCAAGATGTCACTCGCCAGCAAATTGGTGACGAGTGTATGCGCCGTTTCGGGCCAGCGACCCTTAAAAGTATCATCAACAAACAACTAGTGATCGTTGAGCTTGAGAAAGCTGGCTTAAAGATCACCGAAGAAGACATCGATGCAGAGATCGCAAACCGAGCCAAACCTCATGGTTGGTCGGGCGAACATTACACCAAAACAATCTGTAAGGGACGCAACTTAACTCTTGATGAATTCCGCAACAACTTTATCTGGAACGAATTGGCATTGCGGAGTCTCGCCGCGCAGAACATCAAAGTATCTCCTCAGGAACTCAATGAGCGAATGGATTTTGAATTTGGCGAACGTGTTCAAATTCGGCAAATCGTTTTTGACTCGATGCAGCAAGCTCAGAAAATTCAGGCACAAGCTGCGGCCAATCCAGCTAACTTTGAGCGTTTAGCGAAAGAGTTTTCGGTTGACCAAGTCAGTCGTCCCGTAGGCGGTTTGATTATGCACGCCGTCCGTCGCAACGCCGGTTTCCCTGACTTAGAGAACCTTGTCTTTAATCTCAAGGAAGGCGAAGTCTCCAGCGTGCTACCTGTTGCTGACAAGTTTGTCGTTTTCCGTTGTGAAAAAATCTTCCCCGCCGAACAGGTCGCACCCGAACAACTGCCTGCTATCCACGAACGCCTTGTCGATCAAATTTCAAACGAAAAACTAAATGCTGAAGCGGCCAAACTTTTCAAGCGCCTTGAAAAAGAAACAAAGATCGTCAACGTTCTCAATAACCCAACCCTGCGGCAACAAATGCCTGGTGTGGCAGCAGTCGTTAACGATCAAAAAATCCTGATCAATCAGGTTGCCGAACGCTGCATCGCTCGTTTTGGTAAAGGAATGCTAGACACTGAAATCAACCGTACTATTTTGCTACAAGCTTTAAAGAAAGCGGGTAGCTCGGTTGCTGAATCGGACCTGAACGCGGAAATCACACGTGCTGCTAAGTCAAATGGCTTTCTGAGAAAAGATCAATCCGTCGACACCGCTGCTTGGCTAAAGTACGTTACCCAAGGCAAATCGGAACGAGAAATGTTCTACATTGAAGATGAAGTCTGGCCGACAGTCGCACTTAAAAAACTTGTCAGTGGAGCGGTTGACGTGACCTCAGAGGACTTGCAAAAGAGCTTTGAAGCGAACTTTGGGCCACGAGTCGAAGTCCTATGGATCGAAACCAATGATCACCGCAAAGCCCTAAAAATCTGGAACATGGCTAATGCAAACCCCAATCGCCAATACTTCGGCGAACTTGCCCACCAGTATTCGATCGATCCTGCGTCGATGAGCAACTACGGAGTTGTACCGCCGATTCAACGCCACGGTGGTCGTCCTGACCTTGAAAAGGAAGCCTTTACCCTTGAGCCCAACGAAATCTCCAAAGTCATTCAGCAGGGCGAATCTTGGATCACTATGTTCTGCATCGGCCGTACTGAACCGGTCGTAGCCGATTTGGATGCAGTGCGACAAGATCTGAGCGAAGACATCCTTGAAAAGAAGATGCGAATCGCGATGGGTCGAGCGTTCAACAAGCTTCGCGACAACGCCCAAATCGACAACTTCCTTAAAGGAACGTCGCAACCTGGGCGAGCATACATCGAAGCGAACCGTCGCGACACAAACCTGCGTTAAATCAAGAACCAATTACTCAAAAAACAAAAGCCGAGCGATCATAATCGCTCGGCTTTTTTTGTAGTAGCAGACCGCTAAAAGTTGAGCGGGCCAGTCTTAGTACTGACGTTAGCCAGAAATCCGCCTAAAGGCGGTATTGCAAACTATTCGCCTACGCATTTCGAAGGCCTTACTCAGACGACGACCTCAATTAAACTCAACTTGCTAGACTCTGAATACGAGCCGGGTCGTTGTTGGACTCACCTCCCGGGGTGCCGAGCCACTCGATTTCGATATCGTCGAACTCGGCATGGGTTTTGAAGTCGTTAAAGATATCCAGAACATCTTGGTCCATGTGTACCGTGTTGGACGCATCAATCACAACTTTCTCTCCAGGATTGATCGCTTGCAGAGCCAGTTGAATATTGCCTTTGTTAATAAAGAAGACTCGTTCGGCAAGCGTTAGGCGATGCACCTTCTTACCTGCTTCTTCTGACGTG
>CAZHCH010000165.1:0-5355 GCA_964530985.1 uncultured Pirellulaceae bacterium
CCTTACAACGAAGAGTTCGAATGGATCGCGAAGGCACATCCAGCAGGTGTCGGGTTTCACTACCTTGATCACCTGACGCACAATGTGTTTAAGGGGAACATGGACAAGTGGTTTGCGTTTTACTCGGATCTGTTTAATTTTCGTGAAATCCGATTTTTTGATATTCAAGGAAAACACACTGGCCTTTTCAGCCGGGCGCTTACGTCGGCTTGTGGCCGTATTCGAATTCCGATCAATGAAGACCGAGGTGAGACCGGTCAGATCGTGAATTATCTAAAAAAGTACAACGGCGAAGGCATTCAGCATGTCGCCGTCGGTGCTCACGATATTTATTCTTCGGTTGATACGATTTCTGAGTTGGGAGTCAAGTTCATGCCGGGGCCACCTGACACTTATTACAAGATGTCGCACGATCGAGTCGTGGGTCACGATGAGCCAATCGATCGAATGAAGAAACATGGAATTTTGATTGATGGTGAAGGCGTCGTTGATGGCGGCGAGACGAAAATCCTGTTGCAGATATTTTCTAAGACCGTTATCGGTCCGATCTTCTTTGAGTTTATTCAACGCAAAGGAGACGACGGGTTCGGCGAAGGGAATTTCAAAGCTCTATTTGAATCGATCGAAGCCGAGGAGATGTCCCGCGGTGATTATTAAGGTCGGCAAGTTTGTGGCAGCCTGTATTACTCAGGCTTTACCACAAAGGTCACGTCGGCTTTCGCTTCAAGGCGGACGTTTGTTAGGTTTCACGTTTTCTTTAAATGCGCTATCAATGATTATGAAAAAGTCTAATGCAAATTCGTCAGGTTCGAGAATCCGATTTTCGACAGCAGACCGTAATCAACGCGAGTTTCGCGACTTTTGCGTGGACGAATTGGTACGAGAAAACCATCAAGTTCGTATACTCTGGTCTTATGTTTGTCGTCTGGATCTATCTGAACTTCATGCCCCCTGCAAAATGGCTGAATGCAAAGTAGGACAAAAGCCGGTCGATCCTCGTATTTTGTTAACGTTGTGGTTGATGGCTGCACTTGAGGGCATCAGCAGCGGACGCTGCTTAGCGAGCCTCTGCCAACGTGATAACATTTATCGTTGGATATGCGGAGACGTTGATGTTAGCCGTAACTTGATTAATAAATTCCGTGTATCGCACGCCGTTGCACTGCATGGTTTGATGTCTCAAACGATTGCGGCTCTTCAGCATCAGGGGCTAATTCCATTTAATCGTATCCGCTATGGTGGAGGTCGCGTTAGAACTAGTGCCAGCGATAGTAACCTCCGCATAAATCCTACTCTGGATGAGCTTGTTCAGGAGGCTGAAAAAATAGTCGAAAGGGTCCTCGAAGCGGGAGACGGTGACAGCATCTGCCAGGCAGCCGCTCGACGTCGTGCAGCTGAAGAACGTCGTCGCCGACTCGACGAAGCCCTGAAGGCACATGACTTATTGGCGAAGGCACAGGCGAATCGCAAAAAAAGAGATGGCGAAAAGAGCCGCCCGAAGAACAAAAGGCGACGATGGCGGCTTGGAGGGATCACTTAGCAGTCGTCTATAATGCCACGCATCGAAATCTTACGCTTGGTCCGTCAAATTCTGAATCTTAGTCGCAATGTCTATACAGCTTCACCTGCCAACTGATCCGCAGCCGCCAAGCGAAAAATCCATCTCGATCGTTTCGTTTCGGGATTTTTATACCTTTGAACGGCACGTAAAAACGTGTCGCCGAAAGCGGGGGCTCGACATGATCCCGCAGTGGTACGATCAACCGGTGTTTTACTTTTCGAACGCGCAGTCGTTAGTCCACGGTGGCGCGGACATTGCTGCGCCGCAAGGCTGTAGCGAGCTCGACTATGAACTGGAACTCGGCGTCGTGATTGGCAAGCCCGGTCGGAACATTGCCGCTGAAGACGCTTGGGAGCACATTGCGGGCTTCACGATCGTAAACGATTTTAGCGCCCGCGACTTGCAACGCAACGAAATGGCGGTTGGGCTTGGCCCGTCCAAAGGAAAAGATTTTGCGACTGCGGTTGGGCCCGATTTGATCAGTGTCGAATCGCTGCGACATCGGATTGATAAAAATGATCACATAGACCTATCGATGACAGCGACCGTCAATGGAAAAGTCCTTAGCCAAGGCAATTCAAACACGATGTATTATACTTGGCCGCAGATCGTGGCCCACGCTTCGCGCGACGTGACGCTGGTCGAAGGCGAACTTCTTGGCAGCGGAACCGTTGGTACTGGTTGCATTCTTGAGCTGGGGCCCGAAAATACAGGTGGATGGCTCAAGCCGGGCGACGTCGTCGAATTGACGATCGAAGAACTGGGTACTCTCAAAAATACAATCTCTACGAATCAAGGTTAACGATGCCTTTCTATCGAAAACTTGGCACGGTTCCACCAAAACGCCACATCAAACACGTTCGAAAAAAAAATAGCCACTTGGACGAAGGCATTTACTACGAGCACGTGTTGACGACCGAAGGTTTCGATCGAATTTATTCGATCGCTTACCACATGCGGCCGCCGACTCGTGTCGTGGGAACGACGTTGCTCAAGAACATCGAACTGGAAGCCGCAGAGAATTTGCCGCTGCGGGTTCACCACTTCATGACCGCCAAGATGCCTCGTGCGGGCAACTTTATTGAAGGTCGAATTCCGTTGATGTTTAATGATGACCTGGTCGCTTACCGGTGCCGACCCGCCGAACAACAGTCGGTTTTGTTTCGAAACTCGGGGGCCGATGAAGTCATTTTTGTTCAGCAAGGAAGCGGCGTTATTGAAACGACTTATGGGACTCTACCGTATCGTCGTGGCGACTACATCGTGATCCCTCGGACGACAACGTTTCAGATGGTCGCCGACGATATCGAAAAAGAAGACTATTTGATTCTCGAAAGTAATAGTCCGTGCCGAGTTCCTCAGCAGTACCTCAACACTGACGGACAAATGATGCTTGGGGCGCCCTACTACGAACGCGACTTGCATGGCCCGACGGAATTGAATCCAGTCGATAAAAATGAAACCACACCGGTCATCGTCAAGGAACGACATCGACTGACCAAAGTTGAAATGGCAAATCACCCGTTGGACGTGGTTGGTTGGGATGGGTTTCTTTATCCGTTCACGTTTAACGCTTGGGATTTTGAACCGCTGACAGGGACGGTTCATTTGCCTCCGCCGTATCAGCAAACGTTCGAGTGCGATGGGTTTGTGATTTGCACGTTTGCTCCGCGGCATTTGGATCACCATCCCGAAGCCGTCAAAGTGCCTTATGCTCACTCGAACACGCAGGCCGATGAAGTTTTGTTTTACGTCGAAGGTCAGTTCGGGTCTCGTAAAGGCGTCGAAGCCTGTTCGATTTCGTTTCATCCCGGTGGCATTCCGCACGGCCCGCATCCAGGAACGATCGTTGGTAGCGACAAACACGATCGAACCGAAGAGATGGCAGTGATGTTCGATACCGATCACCCGCTAATGATCACCAAAGAAGCCATGTCCATGGATGACCCACAGTATCCGCTAAGCTGGATTGATGAATAAGTTTGTAGTTCCGGCTTAAGCCGGTGCTGTTTAATCGAGAATGAAGGAGACAGGCAATGCGAGAAGTAATCCCAGATAACCTCGCTCCCCTCTCCCCAAAAATTCGGACAACGCTTGATAACAATGCAACGTCTTCAGGCCGAATTCTCGGGGAGAGGGGAGTTTGGATTGGTGGTCGCCTTCCGGATCGTCGTTAAACTGAAGGATGGCAGCAATCCCCTGCCCTTTACTTGCCTATTGAAACCATAAATCCAAACAGACCTTCACCCTAGAAACCATTCATGCAATTTGATCCAGCCAACATGGGCATCGTCGACACTTATCGGTTGATGGTGCAGCTCATTACTCCACGTCCCATCGCGTGGGTATCGACTGTATCTAAAACGGGCGTAAACAACCTCGCTCCGTATAGTTTCTTTAACGGTATCGGAGCGAACCCTCCTTCAATGTTGTTTTGTCCCGTCAACCGACGCGATGGAAGCCAAAAGGATTCGTTGTTGAACGTGCTGGATACAAAAGAGTTCGTGGTCAATGTGGTTTCAGCGGCCGATGCAGAGATAATGAATCGGTCGTCCGCCGATTACGACTCGGAAATCAGCGAATTCGAAGCGCTCGGAATCAAGACGCTCGACTCTGAGAAAATTGCGCCGTTAAGAGTCGCGTCGTCGTTGGCCCAATTTGAATGTCGTTTGCTCCAACACATTGAATTGGCTGAAGGTCCCGCAGGTGCCAATGTGGTGATTGGTGAAATCGTGATGCTGCACGTTGATGATTCGATCATTGACGACGGTATCATCGACCCAGCCAAGCTAGACAACGTCGGACGGTTGGGCGGTAAGGCCTATACGAAAACGACCGACCGATTTGAATTGGACCGGCCCCCTGCACCGCAATGAACCATTCCTCATTGATTGAAACATGGCAACGAGTCTCTCAGTGGCGCGATCTCCAGTCGCTTACGGTGGAACAGCGAATTTCGTTGCACGTGCAAACGTTTGCAGATTGGAATGTGGCTGCTGACGGACCAGCGCCGATCTGGTTTCCGACTGAACAAGATGTCGCTGCCAGTAATCTGCATGCTCTGATGGAGCGAACCGGCCAACCCGATTTTGAATCACTACGGAGTTGGTGGCAGGATTCGCGGGAAGAGTTTTGGACGGTGGCGGCATCCCAAATCAGCGGACTGTTCGCCGAGCCGGCTCAATGTACGCTCGACGGCGATGATCCTCGAAATCCCAATTGGTTTCCCGGCGCCAAGATGAGCGTTGTTCAGGCTTGTCGCGGGGTGATTGATGGCGATCAGGTTGCGATCAAGCACGCGGCGGCCGACGGCGAAATTCATGAAATCAGTTACGACGAGCTGTTCGCTCAAGTTCGGATTTTCGCAGCGAGAATACGTGCCGCAGGCTTTGAGCCGGGTGATCGGCTGGCGATTGTGATGCCGATGAACGCGAAGTCGGTGGTGATTTATCTGGGAATTCTGTACGCGGGATGTGCGGCGGTTTCGATCGCCGACTCGTTTGCCGCTGGCGAAATCGCAAAACGGCTTCGGATCAGCCAAGCCAAAGCGGTGTTCTACAGCCAAGCGTACCAACGAGCCGGCAAGACGATCGCGTTAGGAGAGAGCGTCGTTGGTGCGGAGGGGATCTGTGAAAAGGCGGGACAGGTCGTCCGGTTGTTCGCTGACGATTACTCATGGCCGGACGTGGAGTCGCTTGAGGCTCCGTTTGTTGGCGAAGCCGATCATATTGTTAACGTTTTGTTTTCATCGGGAACCACAGGCGATCCGAAAGCGATTCCGTGGGACCAAACCA
>CAZHCH010000166.1:0-5355 GCA_964530985.1 uncultured Pirellulaceae bacterium
GCCCACACGACATCCGCAGTTGGTCGATGGGCGAAGTGAAGAAACCTGAAACCATCAACTACCGTACGTACCGACCTGAAAAAGACGGTCTGTTCTGCGAGCGTATTTTCGGCCCTGAAAAGGACTGGGAATGTGCCTGTGGCAAGTACCGCGGCATGAAGTACAAGGGCATGATCTGCGACCGGTGCGGTGTAAAAGTCACACACTCTCGCGTTCGCCGCAAGCGAATGGGCCACATTGAACTCGCTGCACCTGTGGTTCATATCTGGTTCTTCAAGGCCATGCCTAGTCGCTTGGGTAACTTGCTATCGATGAAGACCAGTAGCTTGGAAAAAGTAATTTACTTCCAAGACTATGTCGTCACCGAACCTGGTGATACTGATCTTGAGAAACAGCAATTGTTGACTGAAGAGGAATATCGCGCCAAGGTTGCTGAATTCGGCGTAGGCAGCTTCAAAGCGGGCATGGGGGCGGAAGCCGTTCGTGACTTGTTGGGTGAACTTGATTTGGTTCACTTGTCCGAAGAACTGCGCACCGATTTGGCTGAAACCGGATCCAAGCAAAAGCGTAAGGACCTGACCAACCGCTTGAAGATTGTTGAATCGATTCGTGACAGCGACAACAAACCAGAGTGGATGGTCTTGGATGTAATCCCAGTCATTCCTCCGGACCTTCGTCCGCTTGTCCTGCTTGACTCGGGTAACTTTGCCACCTCTGACTTGAACGACTTGTACCGCCGGATCATCAACCGCAACAACCGTTTGCGTAAATTGGTCGATCTAAACGCTCCTGAAGTCATCATTCGTAACGAAAAGCGAATGCTACAACAGTCAGTTGACGCGTTGTTTGACAACAACCGCTGTAAACGTCCCGTACTAGGATCAAGCAACCGGCCGCTGAAGTCTTTGACCGACATGATCAAAGGTAAGCAAGGTCGTTTCCGTGAAAACTTGCTCGGCAAGCGCGTTGACTATTCCGCTCGTTCGGTAATCGTTGTTGGTTCACGTTTGAAGCTTCACCAATGTGGTTTGCCAAAGAAGATCGCGTTGGAATTGTTCCAGCCTTTCATCATCCGCAAGCTCAAAGAACTTGGCCATGCTGACACGATCAAAAGTGCCAAGAAGATGCTTGAGCGGAAGGACGAAGAAGTCTGGGATATCTTGGAACAGGTCATCCGCAACCACCCAGTGATGCTTAACCGTGCTCCAACGCTTCACCGCATGGGCATCCAAGCGTTCGAACCAATTTTGGTAGAAGGCAATGCGATTCACTTGCACCCGTTGGCCTGTAAAGGTTTCAATGCCGACTTCGACGGTGACCAGATGGCGGTTCACTTGCCGCTTTCGATTGAAGCACAGGTTGAAGCTCACACGCTGATGCTTTCGACCAACAACATTTTCGCCCCGTCAAACGGCCGCCCAATCATGAGCCCGTCTCAGGACACGGTGATGGGTTGTAACTACGTTTCGCTGATGTTGCCAAACCAAAAAGGCGAAGGCATGGTCTTTGCTTCGCCAAGCGAAGCAGACACCGCATACGCGCTAAATGTGATTAACTTGCACAGCAAGATCAAAGTTCGTATTCCAGAGGGCCGGTTCATTCGACAGCACTCAGGCGGGACTGAGCGATTGCCAGCTCAGATCATCGAGACCAGTTATGGTCGGGTGATGTTCAACATGATGCTGCCCCAGGGAATGGATTTTTACAACTATCCGCTCAAGAGTAGCGACCTAGCTGTTGTGATTTCCGACTGCTACCAAACACTTGGTCGCCGCGAGACGATTGAGTTACTAGATGATATGAACCAACTTGGTTTCCGCGAAAGTACTCGTAGTGGTCTTTCGTTTGCAACCGATGACCTGGTGACTCCGCCATCGAAGGAAACAATCGTTGCGACTGCAGACAAGGAAGTACTCAAGCTACGCAAGCACTACGAACGTGGTATTATCACCGAAAACGAAAGATACCAAAAAGTACTCGAAGCTTGGACTCATGCTCGTGAGCAAATTACTGCCGAGATGATGGCCGCAATGGAAGTCGATTTCCGTGGCGGCGAAGGCTACGTCAATCCAGTGTTCCTGATGGCAGACTCCGGTGCTCGTGGTGGTAAAGAACAAATTCGCCAGCTCGCGGGGATGCGTGGCTTGATGGCCAAGCCTACCGGTGAGATCATCGAAACGCCGATTAAAGCGAACTTCCGCGAAGGCTTGTCAGTACTGGAATACTTCTCGTCGACGCACGGTGCTCGAAAAGGTTTGGCGGATACGGCTCTGAAAACAGCTGACTCCGGTTACCTGACTCGTAAGCTGGCTGATGTTGCCCAGAACGTTGTGATCACCATGGAAGACTGCGGGACAGTTCGCGGTATTACCAAGGGTTTGATTGCACGTGGTGAGCACGTTGAAGTCGCGTTGTCGGTTGCAGTCAACGGTCGCGTTTCACGCCAGAACATCGTTAACCCGGTTACCGATGAAGTGATCGTCAAAGAAAGCCAAATGATTACGCCAGAAATTGGCCGTAAGCTTGAAGGCATGGGTATCAAGAGCATCCAAGTCCGTAGCCCAATGACTTGTGAAGCACCGCTGGGTGTTTGCCGTTGCTGCTACGGAATGGACATGTCCACTGGTGACCTTGTCGAACAAGGCATGGCCGTCGGTATCATTGCCGCTCAATCGATTGGTGAGCCTGGTACTCAGTTGACCATGCGTACCTTCCACATTGGTGGTGTGGCTGGTGGTGAAATTGAAGAGAACGAAAAGTCTTGTACGAAGGCAGGTATCGTCAAGTACGCCAAGATGAAAGCGGTAACCAACGACAAAGGTGAAACCGTTGTTCTGAATCGTAACGGTGAAATCATCATTACCGACGAACGCGGTCGCGAACTTGAAAAGCACAGTGTGCCTCAAGGCTCGACATTGATGGTCGCTGAAGGGGCCAAAGTCAAAGCCAAAGAAATCGTCTGTCAGTGGAACCCACACATTACTCCAGTTATCGCTGAAGTCGCCGGTAAGGTTCGCCACGAGGACATTATCGAAGGCGTCACCATGATGGCCGAAGCCGAATCAAGTGGTACGATTCGAAAAACGATCATCGACTCGAAGAAGGACATGCACCCGCAGATCATTATCGAGGACGCCGAAGGCAAACCGCTGGACGTGTACTACTTGCCTGAAAAGGCCGCGATCACGATCGACGAAGGCACGATGATCTCCGCTGGTACAACCATCGCTGAAACCCCTCGCCAAACGTCAGGTATCTCCGACATTACCGGTGGTCTACCGCGGGTAACGGAAATCTTCGAAGCTCGTAAGCCAAAGGATCCTGCGATTTTGGCCGAGATCGATGGCGTCATCGAGATCATGCCGGAAAAGAAACGCGGTAAGCTTTCCATGATCGTTCGCAACGAGAGCGGTTTGGAAGTCGAGCACTTGGTGCCGCCAGGAAAGCCGCTTCGAGTCCGCTCGGGTGACGAAGTCGAAGCTGGCGATCAGCTTGTTGACGGTCCACTTGTACCACACGACATCCTACGAGTTTCCGGTGAAGAGCTAGTTCAGAAGTACTTGTGCCGCGAAGTGCAACAGGTCTATCGTAGCCAAAAGGTGGAGATCAACGACAAGCACATCGAGATCATCATCGCTCGTATGCTCCGCAAAGTAAAAATCGATTCGGCTGGCGACACAACTATGTTGCCGGGGTTGATTTGCGATCGCTTTGATTTCCAAACGGTCAATGACAGCCTCGCCGATAGCGTCAAAGTCACTGACAAAGGTGACAGCGACTTTAGCAAAAGCCAAATCGTTCCGAAACAAGTCTTCGAAGAAACGAACGCCAAGATCGAAACCCTCGGTGGTAAACCGGCCAAGAGCACTAAGCCGCGACAGGCGAAGTGCAGTACTCAGTTGCTAGGTATCACCAAAGCTGCCGTTCAAAGTTCAAGCTTTATCTCGGCGGCGTCGTTCCAAGAGACAACCAAAGTTTTGACTGAAGCCGCACTTGCGGGCAAAGTCGATAACTTGGTTGGCCTTAAAGAGAACGTTATCCTAGGGCACTTGATCCCAGCGGGTACCGGCTTCCGGACCTTCCAAGAATCTGAAGTTCAGTACAACTTGGAAGCCATGCGAGAAGCGGCCGCGCAACCTGCTCAGACGCTCGAAGAGTCCTTCCCATTGCTAGAGTCGGCTTCACCGAGCACTGGTGATGGTGGTGGCGACCAATTCACAAACGACAGTGCCATGCCAGCCGAAACCGGCGGAAATGTCGATCCATTGTCGGCTTTGATTGGCGGACAAACGTCAACTGAATCTGCAGTCGATGACTTGACAAAAATCGAGGGCATCGGGCCAGCGATTGCTAAGCATCTAAACGCAAATGGCATCAACTCGTACTCTGATTTGGCTGGAACAAGGCCCGCTCGAATTCGCGAGATTCTTGACGAAGTCGGTGGCTTTGCTACTCACGATCCGTCCACTTGGCCTGATCAAGGCCAACTTGCGGCCGTAGGAGCTTGGGATGAGCTGCAGGAATGGCAAGACCAACTGGACGGCGGACGTGTTGTCGGTGGCGCGGAAGCACCAACCGTCACTGAACCAACCACACCTAGCGCTGATGCTGCGGCAGGCTTTGCTGCGGACACGACATCTGCTCCAGTTGCACACGTTGCTCCATCCGCTGAGGCAGCACCGGCCAGTGATGTGGCAGAATCAACAGCCGAAGATGACTTGAGCAGAATTGAAGGAATCGGCCCGAAGATCGCCGAGCATCTCAAGGTCAACCACATTAAGACGTTTGCCCAACTAGCCGCCACCGATCCTAAAAAGGTACATGAGATCCTCGTGTATGGTGGTTTCGCTGCTCATGACCCGGCTACTTGGCCAGATCAGGCGAAATTGGCTGCTGCTGGCGAGTGGGACAAGCTGAATCAATGGCAAGATGAACTTGATGGCGGTAAAGTCGTTGCTGGTAGCGACGAACTAACCAAAATCGAAGGAATTGGCCCGAAGGTTGCCGAACTGCTCAACAGCAACGGTATTTCAACCTTCAAGCAACTCGCCGGGACTCCTGTGGAAGCGATCAAAGAGGTTTTGACCGCTGCCGGTGGAATCATGGCTAACATGAACCCGTCTACATGGCCCGACCAAGCCCAACTGGCTGACGCTGGCGAATGGGACAAGCTGAAACAATGGCAAGACGAACTCGATGGTGGGGTCTAATACCGGCAGAGATTTCTCAGCAAAGACTTTGCTTGAGGCCGATCGAAACTAACTTCGACTAAAAAATACCATTTGTGGTTGACATTTTAGCCAAAACTACTAATTTTACGGGCTTCCCATGTCCGATTTGACAGGGAAACCACAA
>CAZHCH010000167.1:0-5251 GCA_964530985.1 uncultured Pirellulaceae bacterium
CAGACACAAAACACCAACCAAATTTGCCACGGCTTACGTCTCATCGTCGTCTCCGACAGTGGCCCACATGTAGCCTTTACCTCGCACGGTTAACAAACAATCACGCTCATTTTGGTCACTGCGCAATTTTTCTCGCAGCCTAGCAATGTGCATGTCGATCGTACGAGTCGAAATGCCTTGCGGAGCCAACCCCCAAACACTCGACAACAATTCATCTCGCGAAATCGCTCGTCCGGCGTGCCGAGCCAAATAAAGCAACAGTTCGTTTTCTTTTTCAGAAAGCTCAACTCGCGTGCCGTTACAAAAACGAACCTCTTGTCGCTCGAAGTCAACCTCACCACTAGCAAACCCAATCGACGCCAATGCCTTAGGACGTTGAGGACAGCGCCGGAGCACGGCATCGACGCGAGCCATCAATTCGTTAACGCCAAAGGGTTTGACCACATAATCGTCCGCCCCGGCTTTCAACCCCGCCACACGATCTTGCTCGTCCCCCTTAGCCGTCAAAATAATGACCGGCTGAGTCGGCCGCATCTCGCGCAATTCAGCAAGAATCTGCAAACCGGGCTTCCCCGGCAACGCCAAATCCAACAGTAACAAATCGTACTCGTGCTCGGATGCTAACTTCCAGCCCATATCACCGTCGCCGGCTTCGATCACGGTGTGACCGAAGTAACTGAGTGAATCAACAATCCCTTGGCGGATCGCAGCGTCGTCTTCGATGGTAAGAATGGTTGGCATGAAATTTATTCTATTACAAAGTGATGCTTAGCGACGTAAAAGTTTGCAAAAGGCCAAAGTCGCTTTCGCTCCAAGGCGTTTCTTATACGGTGTGTTCGTAGTAATGACTTTAGGCTAATCTCTCCGAAGTAAACTCGCTAAACCTCTTAACGGCAAACCATAAGACGTCGGCGAGCATCTCCGTAGGACGGGCACTCCTCCTGCCCGTCTTCACAATATTGGACGGGACTACAAACACAACACCCTACAACTTACTGTCGCAACAAGAACTCATAGTCCACCTCTGGCTTGAAGCATTCCCCTGGTTCTATTTCCGCCTTCCAGCGAACAACACTACTATTATTAATCGCATCACCGCCGCGTTCCCAGTCTTTTTCGTTGTACCCCGACAATGAAATTTTGCCATCCGCTGAAGCCTTCGTCGCTTTGCCGCCGAAGCGAATACTCACTTCCACTGGCACCTTGACCGACTTGTTATTGGCCAATTCAGCATTAATTTCACCAACGACCTTGGCATACGAACGGCCTCGCCATTTCAGCGCTTGCAAATCTCGTGACACCTCTCGGTCATCCGCTTTCCCCCTTAAATCAACCGCAACCGTAACCGGTACTCGACAAATCCCACCCGGTGAAGTGTAAGTCAAGAGCTCTTGAGCCAGCGGTTGAAATCCATCGACAAACATTGCAGCGCCAGTCGTCCATGGAATATCGGTATCATTTACCAACTCGATCTGCCGCCAAACACGATTTTCTGACAGCACCAACGGCGATGCCAAAGCAGCACTGGTCGCCGCATGGGACTCAGAATGCTTCACAGCAATATCCCACGTGTAGACATCACGATAGCCAACCTCGGTAGTCAAGATCGGCACACTCGCTCGCTCGCCTTTTTTCAAAGTCATCTTGTCCAGTTTGTACACAAACAAATCTTGACTCGCCTTGCCACTCAACTCTTCGGGCATATCAATCGCCGCCGAACCATTACCGCCGCTTGCTCGATTACTCCGAAATTCACCAGCACGCTGAGTGTAAATGCCGTTTGAAATCGAATTAGAAAACCGATTATTATTCCCCATCAAATTCGGAGCCACACTCGCCAACGAATTCTTCATCTGGGCCTCCAGAATCATTGGGCTTGGTGTCTCGCGAAATCGAAAATTCGGCACGCCAACGACAAGGTGAACCGGCACATCGATTAAGTCTTCTGCCTCGTTCAAAATCTCGCCTTGCATGGCAATCCGCGCCGTATTGCGAGGAGCGTTTCCGCTTTTGTTTTTGAAGGGCTCATCGGTAAGCTCTATTCGATAAGTTGGAATCCAACGCACGTCCGGGCGAAAATACATCAGTTTGATTTTGACATCTTGATTGGGCTGGCCAAAATCAAACTTCAACTTCTTCTTTTTGGTCACCTCGAAGGACCTCTGCTGAGTCGTTGAAACCATCTGATCGATCGTCAAATTTTTAACTTGATTGACCGCCACCATCACATCCCCCGCCTCAGATCGAAGCAAAAAATGAGACGCCGGTGCTGTAGCCACGATAAGTTGCGAAGAACGACTGCGCAACTCCGCTGCGAGATGATTCTGCGGTGGCTTGTCGACGGGATTCGACAATAGCTTCAAAAGCTTGCCATCATACTGGTCGTTGCCCACCTCGAAACGACACTGCCGCCCGACATTTGCTTTGATGATCGACAGCACATTGGTGCAATTGATATCCTTCACCTCCTCCGTCTTGGTCTCTTCCCAACCGGCAACCATCGACTTAATTTTACCGGCTTCGGGAATCGCCCAAAACGAACCCAACACTGCCGCATCAGGTACTTCGTAAGTATGAGCAAAACCGTTTTCATCGGTCTTGGCCACACCGTCTTTCACCACCAGACAATAGCCGTCTTTGAAAATTACCACTTGCTCGGTCGTCAGTTCGATGTTGCCCGGCTTTTTAACTGGTTTGCTATCTTGCGGTTCATCCCCGCCAACAAAGCCAACCACTCCCAACACCATTCCCAAAAAACAAAAACTCTTAACGATCATCAGTTCACTTTCAAAACGCCGAGCATCCCGAACTCAGCACCACTTGGACAAAAACTGGGTGGAGTCTCGGAACCTGTCCTCCACACCAGAGATTATCGCAGCAAATAGCGAACAAACCGGTAACAGGTTTGTAACGAGGGGCTTGAAGCACAGTTTGGATACCGTTGGACCTTCGAACAAAGATCCAAACAAAAAACTGGAAGCCCTCACGTCAATAATAAAGGAGAAAATAATGCAGACGAAAAACCAGCGACAACAGAAAAAAGCCGACCAGCAACAGCACGTACAACCAAAACAGCCATTTCAGCAGCCTGTTTTTACCAACATCCAGCTGCCCTTTAGGACTTGGCGGGCTCGTTAGGACAGCCATCACTGCCACTGGGGACATCAAAAGAAACAACAAAAACGCAAACACAAGGCAAATCCACCACACCTCAAACAAAACGGGAAAGGCCGCATGCAAGGCAATTACGGTTGTGATCAACAACAAAGAAGCGATTGAAAATGTCTTTCGTGAGTTACTAACGACCGTCGCCCCTGCTTAAGAATCGATTGCGTGATCTCTTATCATACCCAACATAGCCCCCGACCGTTCGGCCTGCCAAACCACTCGCCGCCCTCGCCGCCCCCTGCGTTAGCTGTCAGATTGTCACTCGCAGCACAACTTCGCCGAACCCGACCTAAGAAACGTTTGGCTAAATCCCTCACAGAACCCATGCCACCCAAAAACCCATTGAAAAAAGCATCGAAAGCTTGGATCTAGCCGGTCAGAGACTTTTTATCTGACAGAGGTGGAGTTTGGCACAGGGGTTGCTCCATACGCGGAATCGCCGATGGCTCTGCCATTTTTGCTAGGGTCCGTTTTGGACTCTCGCAAATCACCCCTCGGCCCAAACCAACAATTCAAATCGAAACCTCGGTTTCGAACGTAAATACAAACTGAAACTTAATTTGGAGGAATCCAGTGGCAAAACAAATGGTCTTTGACGAAGACGCTCGCAAGCCGCTTTTGGAAGGTGTTTCCAAGCTCGCCCGCGCGGTCCGCAGTACTCTCGGTCCACGTGGTCGCAATGCCATCCTGGATAAAGGTTGGGGCAGCCCAAAAATCACCAAGGATGGCGTGACGGTCGCCGAAGACATCGAACTGGACGATCCCTACGAAAATCTAGGCGTTCAGTTGGTCAAAGAAGCCGCCAGCAAAACCAATGACGTTGCTGGTGACGGAACCACCACAGCCACCGTCTTGGCCGAAGCGATTTTCCGCGAAGGCCTCAAGATGATCGCCTCTGGTTACGACCCGATGTCGCTCTCGCGTGGTATCGCAAAAGCAACCGATGCTATCTGCAAGGCAGTCGACAAGATGGCCAAGCCGATTGACCAGAAAAGCAAGAAAGAAGTCAAGCAAGTCGCTACCATCGCTGGCAACAACGACTCGACAATCGGTGACGTACTCGCCGAAGCGTTCTTGAAAGTCGGCAAAGACGGTGTCATTACTGTTGAAGAGGGCCGTGGCAGCGAAACTTATGTCGACGTCGTCGAGGGCATGCAGTTCGATCGTGGATACCTTTCACCGCACTTCGTGACCAATCAAGAAGACGTAACCGTCGAACTCGACAACCCATACGTCTTGATATTCGAAGACAAGATCAGCAACAACAAAGCGATGATTCCTCTGCTGGAAGCTGCTAGTCAAGCTAAAAAGCCACTGCTAATTATCGCCGAAGACGTCGAAGGCGAAGCGTTAGCGACTTTGGTTGTCAACAAAATGCGTGGCATCCTGCAAGTCTGTGCTGTTAAAGCTCCTGGCTACGGTGATCGCCGCAAAGCCATCATGGGCGACCTAGGCGTACTGACCGGTGGACAAGTAATCTTCAAAGACCTTGGTATCGATCTAGAAAGCATCCAACTTTCAGACCTCGGTAAAGTCAAGAAAGTCAAAATCACTTCGGACGCGACTGTCTTCGTTGGTGGTGGCGGAAAGAAGGATGCGATCGCTGGACGCGTTGAACAGATTCGCCGCGAGATCGAATCGACCGACAGTGATTACGACAAAGAAAAGCTACAAGAACGCTTGGCCAAACTGGCTGGTGGTGTCGCTCAAATCAACGTCGGTGCTACCACCGAAACCGAAATGAAAGAGCGCAAAGATTTGCTCGACGATGCCAAAGCTGCAACTGCCGCGGCACTCGCCGAAGGAATCGTTCCCGGTGGCGGTGTTGCTCTGCTTCGTTGCGAAAAAGCCCTTAAGAAAATCGCTGGCCTAGTCGGTGACGAAGAAGCTGGTGTTCGCATCATCCAAAAAGTTCTCGAATACCCGCTTCGTAGCATCGCTGAAAACGCAGGCTTCGATGGCGGCGTAGTCGTCAACCGTGTTCGCGGTTTGACCAAAACAGAAGGCTTCAACGCCGACAAAGGTGACTACGTTGACATGCTGGCCGCTGGTGTTATCGACCCAGCCAAGGTTGTCAAAACAG
>CAZHCH010000168.1:0-5205 GCA_964530985.1 uncultured Pirellulaceae bacterium
TTTTTCCTTGTGCGCGAGATTGAGCAAAGTCACGGACCCAACGCAAACGATTGTTGGCGATTCGTGGTGTACTGCGACTGCGAATTGCGATTTCGGTAGCGGCTTCGTCGGAAATTTCGATGTCCAGCTTTTTTGCGTTGCGAAACACAATCTCGGTTAGGTCGTCCAGCGAGTAAAAATCCAAGTGCTCGCGAATTTGAAAACGGTCTCGTAACGGCCCCGTCAACATTCCGGCGCGTGTGGTCGCACCGATCAGCGTAAAGGGTTTGAGTTTGAAGTTGTGCGTGCGAGCATTGATGCCCTCGCCCAAAATCAAATCGATTCGAAAATCTTCCATCGCCGTGTACATGTACTCTTCAACCGCTTTCGGGATGCGGTGGATCTCGTCGATAAATAAAACTTGCCGTTCGGCCAGATTGGTCAGGCTAGGGACGAGGTCTTTAGGAGCTTTGAGTGTTGGCCCCGATAAAAACTCAACCGGCACTCCCAGTTCGGCTGGAATACAAGTGGCAAAGGTGGTTTTACCAAGCCCCGGTGGACCGTCGAACAGAATATGCCCCAGCACATCATTGCGTTGT
The DNA here is from genome assembly GCA_964530985.1 of uncultured Pirellulaceae bacterium. GTDB lineage: Bacteria > Planctomycetota > Planctomycetia > Pirellulales > Pirellulaceae > Mariniblastus. The sequence continues at coordinate 579 of CAZHCH010000168.1, forward strand.
TTGGAAGCCTCGATCGCCACCATCAAACGCTCGATCACATCTCGCTGGCCAACCATTTCTTCCAGCCGCAACGGTCGCAATTTGAGGTCATCCTCTTTCTGTTCTTTATTTTTCGAGTAGATAGGTTCCCGGGTCATGGGTTCTTTCGGGGCGCTGGGGGCGGCGATGTTAGGTGGCTGAGTTGGGCGTTTGATGGTCAGTATACCGAATTCAAGCCAATTCGCGTACGGCAGGTTATAATCTGGTTGGCGATGCTTCTAATAACGGCAGCACGTATTTTTTACCAAGACTGGACTCGTCAGGGTTCAGTCGGCATCAAAACCACCGCAGTCTCGCGACTTCGGCAACGAACCAACCTAATATGGCTCAACCCAAACCCATCGCTCGAACGATCACGCGTATTGTCGAAAGAGCCGACAATCCGGTTTACTTTGTGAACTTGGAACACCAAATCGTGTTCGCCAACCAAGCAACCGCCGACTGGACGGGGCTGAGCGTTGACGAACTACGAGCGTCGCCGATCAGCCAAGCCAGCAAGTTGGAAGCGGGGTCGGCCGACCATCGTCGTCAGGGGCTCGCCCCGCCTGCAGAACTGTTAAGCGGTGATGCAAACAAGCTTCAGACGCCGCAGCAAGCGTTTCAAATTTGGAAACCCGTTACCGGTTCCGGAGATTCGCAACCGGCGGAGACCTTGTTCTGCCCAGCAGTGGCGCAGGTGATCTACGAAAGCGGGTCCCCGACGGGGGTGTTGGTCGTCGCCGGTCCAGCTGTCCAGTCCGTACAGGCAACCAGCGAATCCGGAATCGCGAGCGCTGCTGACGTCCGATCGATACTCGCCAAATCACGTAACGAATTACGGCGGCTTTTTTCAATCGAAAGCTTGGTCGGAGAAAGCCCGTTCGCTTGTCGAATCCGCCAACAAGTTAATCTCGCCAGACAAGCCAAGACGAGCGTGTTGATCGCTGGCCCGGCGGGCAGTGGCAAAGAACATTTGGCTCGTGTTTTATTCGACGCCTGTTACGACGATGGCGGACCGATGTTAACGCCCGTTCATTGCTCGATCGCCGATCCAAAACTGATCCAGCAGGCGATCAGTGACGCCAAGGAGTTTGACCACCGACATCGCGATCGTGAAATCGTGTTGTTACTGATGGATGTCGATCAGCTATCGCCGAGTGCTCAGCAAGAACTAAATGGTTTTTTGGAACTGCCGAATTTTCCAGTGCGGGCCTTCGCGACCGCTCAGCAATCGCTATTGGATTTGGCCTCGCAAGAATTGTTTTTGCCGTCACTTGCTTTTCAGCTAAGCCCGCTAGTGATTCCAATGGTTGGGCTGGCTGATCGTCGCCAAGACATTCCCGTTTTGGCTCAAGCGCTATTGGAGTCAAATAACCAACAGCGTCAACGCAAACGATCCAAGTTTAGTGACATAGCAATCGAAGCACTGGTAGAGTTTGATTGGCCGGGAAATTTGGTGCAACTGCGTAGCACGGTCGAGGCAGCGTCGGACCAATGTGAAGGCACCGTCGTGACCGAGAATGATTTGCCGGATCAGTTTCACCAAGCGGTCAGTGCAATGCGAATCGGCAAACCAACGCTGGACACGATCGATCTGGATGCGTATTTGGCGAGCATTGAAAAGCAGTTGGTCGTGCGAGCGATCACACAAACCAAAGGAAATAAAACGCAAGCTGCCAAGCAGCTGAATATCAGTCGTCCTAAGTTATTGCGACGGTTGCAGTTTTTTGAATTGGATGAATTTTTGTCGCCTCAGGGTGTTGACGACCAGTTGGATTCGTCGGCGTTCGAGGAGTTGCCGGAATGATCGACAAGGACTTAAAAAACAAACCGGTCCAGCGAGTGCCCAAGACTGACGTGATTCGAACGGCAGTAAGTTCGCCCGATTGGGCGGCGGCGATCGGGCGGCGGTTGGTCGCGCCGTATCCGGCAAGGATATTGGAGGCGGTGTTGGCCAGTGAGTTACTGGACCGAACGAACCCGCAGTCGCAGCAAAGCGATCGCCTAGCGCGACGCACCGTAACGATGGTGCAGGCCGATGCTGGATCACTGGAAGCGGTCTGTCGGTTGGCCGTTGAAAACTCGTTGAGCACGATGCCGGGTTTGTTATTGGTGATTGCGCCGGGCCTGCAAGCTTCGCAGCGTCATGGGCTCAGATGTTCCGGCGTCGCGGCGATCTTTGGATCGTTCATTGAATTGGAGGCGATTGAAACCATAGTAACCAATTATTTTGAGAGCTCGTCAAAGCCCGATTGGTCGCTTGAACAGCAGATCGTTAGCAGTATTTGATTGGCCATCGGGACAAAGGCGACAATTGGGCTCTTTAAAAATAGTGACAAGCTCGGTAGGCTAACGCCCCATACATCCACCCAAAGACTTAAGGCTCAACCAGATGTCAGTTGATCATTCTGAATTCGAAAAGCAAATTCGCGAAGTACTTGGCACCGTCCAAGACCCAGAAACCGGGCGGCCGCTACGGAAGCAAATTCGACAAGTCGAAGTAAGCGACCAACAAACGGACGTATCGGTTGGTTTGACTTCTCATTGCTGGCCGTTGAGAGACGACTTTCAAAGCACGGTCGAAACGGCGTTGGAAGAAAAGTTTGGCACTGACAAGCCGATCAACGTTGCGGTCGAAATCCAAGAACGCCCGGCTCAGGCAGTCGGCCAAGTCGGCATCACCGCCAAATCGATCATCGCGGTTGCCGCGGGTAAAGGCGGAGTAGGCAAGAGCACCGTGGCAACGAGTTTGGCTCAGGCGCTCAAGAAAGCCGGTTGTAAAACGGGATTGTTGGACGCGGACGTTTATGGTCCCAGTATTCCGCACCTGACTGGTGCTCGTGGGCAAGTGGTCAAAGGAGACAACAACAAAATTCAGCCGATGATTGTCGACGGTATTCCGGTCATGAGCATCGGGTTCATGGTGCCTCCGGGCGAAGCGGTGATCTGGCGAGGCCCGATGTTGCACTCGGCGATCACGACCTTCCTGCGCGATACCGACTGGGGAGATTTAGATCACTTAATCATCGACATGCCACCGGGCACTGGTGACATTGCGTTGAGCCTATCGCAGATGTTGCCTTTGACAGGGGCCGTAATTGTTTGCACGCCGCAAGAAGTTGCGTTGATCGATGCGATTAAAGCGGTAGGAATGTTCCGGAAGGTCAAAATTCCGGTGCTGGGTTTGATCGAAAACATGAGCAGTTTCGTGTGCCCTGACAACGGCAAAGAGTATGACATCTTTGGCAAGGGCGGTGCGGAGCAGTACGCGAAAGAAGATCAAATTGATTTTCTTGGTAGCATGCCGATCAGCATCGATTTGCGAAAGCGCGGCGACGCGGGAGAGATGTTGAAGAATTTCGACGACCCCAACGTCGCACCGTATCTGGAGGCCATCGCCAAAAATCTCTGTCGAACGCTCGCCGATCGCGTCAAAGAGAATCCAATTCAGGCTCAGCTACCCGTGCTTGGATAGCAACTTCGTAGCAAGAAGTTCGTAGTAAAGGCCTTAGCCGGATCTCCCGCCGTTAGGCGGGACCAGCAACTGAGTCGAACTTAAAATGCCAAATAGTAAATCGCTAACGCGATTACTAGAATCACACCAAACCAAAGTAGCGCGTTGCCAATGCCGTAGGACTCAAGATCTTCAGGGCGAGGGTTCTTGATTGGGTCGTAATCTTTTTCGGTGGAAGTTGACATTTGAAAAGCTCCTTGCACGTCTGAGGTGAGTTTGCGAGTGATTGTGAATTAAAGACTGGTTTAAAAACGTCTGATTCGATTTAGCAGCTTGCGACGTAAAACGCAAAACTTAACGTTTCAACGCTTTGCCGGTTGAGTCAACGCACTGGCTGCTTTGACAGTTGTTTGTTTCGTTGATCCATCAGCAACGGCAATGCCTGCTTGTTGGTTCGGTTTGAGTGAAACCGAAAAGCTCTTTGCGAACACGTCAGGGTTGAATACGTGCCGAGCCCGATGCCAAGTGGAATCGAGCGATTGCATTTTCTTTTTCGCTGCCATGTCGTGAAAGAAAACGCTCACACCGGCAATCAACAGCTGGTGTTCTTTGTTAACCGACTTACCGGTAACCGGGCAAAATTTCTGTTTAACTTGGCCCGTTACGGCGAGTTGATGGTTCGCTTTAAGGACCAAAGATGGTCGAGGCTCTTGACCAAGCTTTATCTTATCGATAACAAGCGTTTCAAATTGCTCGACCGCACTTTGACTGGCAAAGTAAATCGTTCCCTGACCAAACTCAACCGAGTATCGGATTTGGCACTGGTGGTGACCATCAATGATGCATTTAACGCCAGGGTATTGCTGAGCCACTGCGGTCGCGTCGGCGACGAATAAGCACACCAGCAAACCGCACAGTATTGCCAGCAATTTTGATTTAGCAAAAGGAGTTTGATGGTTGGGTTGCATGGTATTAGATCGACAGCAGAAACGAAATTGGCTGTCGTAGTCATCGTCATTTACTGCCAGCCAACAAAACGCTCCAGTCAGCAAGAACGATAGTTTTTGTTGTAGCGATTACGCTGGCAACGGGATCTGGCGGTGCGGGAGTCGCCAGACTTCGGAATTTAATTGGCTAGGCCTGAACTCTGGCGAG
>CAZHCH010000169.1:0-5031 GCA_964530985.1 uncultured Pirellulaceae bacterium
GTCCGGCCATCGGCGGCCATGTCGCGCAGCAGTTCTAGCGGCGCGAGCATTTCTGCTTTACGCTCAGCGAGGGCTTTGATTTGTTCTTCGATGGCAGGCTTTTCGGCGTCGGTGGCTTTGGAGAGTTTTTCTTTTAACTCCGAAGCGACTTTCGAAAACGCGCGAGACGGATCCGGATGAACTGCGACGGCGGTATCGCCAAGCATGGTTTCAGGACGAGTCGTCGCGACCATGACGTGATTTGGTTCGCCAGGCTTGGGATCAACGACGGGGTACATGAAGTGCCAGAAGTGGCCTTGGGTGGTTTTGTTTTCGACTTCGTCATCGCTGACGGCAGTGTTCAAATGTGTGTCCCAGTTGACCAATCGTTTGCCACGGTAGACGCGTTCTTTTTTGAACAGGTCAAAGAACGTCGTGCGAACGGCGGTCGCGCAAGTGTCATCGAGCGTAAATCGAGTTCGTTTGAAATCGCAGCTGGCGCCCATTTGTTTTAGCTGGCCGAGGATCCGTTTTTCGTATTGGTCCTTCCAGTCCCAGATGCGTTGCACGAGCGCTTCGCGGCCCAGATCGTGCCTAGTTTTGTTTTCGTTTTCTTTGAGGCGACGTTCGACAACGGCTTGGGTTGCGATCCCGGCGTGGTCGGTCCCCGGCATCCACAGCGCGTTGAAGCCTTGCATCCGCTTCATGCGAATTACGACGTCTTGCAGTGTGTTATTCAACGCGTGCCCCAGGTGCAAGGCACCGGTTACGTTGGGCGGCGGAATGACGATCGTGTATGGTTTTTTGGTTGGATCGACCTTGGCGTGGAAGTACTCGCCTTGGTCCCACATTTTGGTGATGCGCTCTTGAGCATCCAAAAAATCGAAACGGCTGGGGATATTTTGTGGGTCAAAATCGTTTTCGGTGGACATCCGAAATCCTACGGCAAATGTTTTTGTATAATTAGGAAGCGTATTTATAGGAAAAAACGCGTTTTTGGACAGGCCCAGCCGGTAAGGTCGGCCAAACTGTTCTACTTTAATTGCAAACGGTAAATTTATACGCGAAGATTAGAACGAAGACGGTGTCGTCGGATTTTGGTTCAATAAATCAGAAACAAAGTCAATTCGGCAGAAAATAGGATCCTAATAGCGGCTAAATTTTACCTTTGTCGCTTATTGATACGGAAAACTAACAACGGAAAATTCAGATGCCGAATTGGACCAAAGGCACGATCACCAAGAAACAAGTCTGGACCGACGGCTTGTTTACGATCACCGTTAATATTGATGGCGTCAAACCGTTTGTTCCGGGGCAGTTTTTGCATTTGGCGCTGCCGGGTGAGCCTGATCCAGAAAAACCAGATCAGCCTCGGCGAATCAATCGTCCGTACTCGGTGGCGTCCCCGTTTGGTCCCGAGCTAGAGTTTTTTATCGTTTTGGTTCCCGATGGCGAATTGACGCCGAAGTTGTGGGCGTTGGAAGTTGGTGACGGGGTCGAGGTGTCTGATGCTGGCGCCGGGAGTTTTACGCTCAACAAAGCTCCAGACGCTGACATGCTGTGGTTAATCGCTACAGGAACGGGTTTGGCACCGTATATTGCGATGTTGCGAACCGACCAAGCGTGGAATGGCTACGAAAAAATCGTTTTGGTGCATGGTGTTCGATATCAACGAGATTTGGCTTATACCGAAGAACTTGATTGGTTTCAGAAGAAATTTCCTGGGCGATTTAAGTTCGTTCAGTCACTTACGCGTGAGGAAGCCGACGGTTGTTTGTCTGGGCGAATCCCAAACTTGTTTGAAGAGGGGCAAATCGAAGAAAGCGTTGGTTGGAAGTGTAACGCCTCTAATTCAACCGTGATGCTCTGCGGAAATCCAGCGATGCTCGATTCGATGGAAGAAACGCTTGGTAAACGAGAAATGAAAAAGCATCGCAGTAAGTCTCCCGGTCAGATCGTGTTAGAACGATATTGGTAAGGCCCGCAAAATCAAAAATCATTATCGAGTGAGTAGCGAGCGCGCCATTAGTCAATCAAAGTTGGTTTGTCCGGTTTGTGCGGGCGCTAAGGCGAATTGGGCATGACATTAGCTTCACTTTTTAACGGCTGATGCAATTTTGAACCCTCGGGCGGTTCTAAGGTGGGATGATTCACTACCTATGTTTTCCGCCGCGAAGGGCGATAGCTATCTTAGCGAAGAACAATGCCGAGAAGTTTCTGGCTTGGAGAAGTTCACAGTGAGTGGATTTGTCTCGAAGAAAAGTGCTAGCGTTTCTTGGGTTTGTGACTCGCAATTGTTGGATCTGTAACAAGCGGATAAAATTTCGCTTGATCTGAGCGGGCCCAATTTCAAGAAGAAATGTAGGCCGATTAATCTCGGATTTTCGGCAGGTCATGGAGGATCGATCGCAGATGAAGTTACTCAATATTCTTGTACACGCCGGGTTTGGTGCTGCGATTTTGGCTTGCTGTTGGGCGCCAAGCGTTGTTAACGGTCAGGGACAATCAGCGGTAGATTCGAAGGCTGCGACTACCAAGTCAACGATTGAGCCGGTTTTTCGAGTGCCACGGTTGGCTAAACTTAGCCCAGCTTGGGATTCGAATGCTAACACTGGCAGTACGGCTAACACTCGAACTAAAATTGACCCAGCGGAGGTTCCTTCGACTAAACATGGGGATACTCGCAATGTGTTGCCACCCGATCTGAAATTTAACGCTCCAGTCAAGCCAGAAGCAACACCTCATCCACTTGATCGAGCGTTATCATTTGCTAACGAAGCGCTGGCTTCAATACGAAGCGACGTCAGCGACTACACCGCTAGGATGGCCAAGCGCGAACGTATCAACGGCAAGTTGAGTAAAACCAGCTTCATGGATCTTAAAATTCGTTGTCCTCGCGAAAACGATCACGGGCAGAAAACGCCTTTCAGTATTTATATGAAATTTCTTCAACCCCGCGATGCATCGGGACGTGAAGTGTTGTGGGTGGATGGTCGTAACAATGGTAACTTGCTGGCTCATCAGCCTGGCGTGATTGTCGGCATGAAGACGTTTGAGCTTCCGCCGACTGGCATGATGGCGATGCAGGGGCAACGTTATCCGATTTACGAAGCGGGGTTAGAAAACCTAATCGTCAAGTTAATCGAAAAGGCTTCACGAGACCGAGCGGCAGGAATGTGCGAAGTTACTTACCGCGATGGACTAGCTTTAAATAAGCGGCCATGTTCACTGATTGAGCTTGTGCATCAAGAAAAGCGAGCTCCTTATGAATTCTATAAAGCTCACGTGCTGATCGACGACGAATTGAATTTACCAGTTCGCTACACTGCTTACGATTGGCCAAAAACTCCTGGTGCCAAGCCAGAGATTCTTGAGCAGTACACTTATCTCAACATTAAACTCAATGTCGGCTTAACAGATAAAGATTTTGACCCGAAAAATTCTGCTTACAATTTCCCAGGGCGGTAGTTGGAGTAGCTGAAAGGTATCAATTCTAAAAACGCTTGGTGGTGGTTCGCCGAGCGTTTTTGTTGAGTGATAGAGCAATTCCAGTTTTTACAGATGGATATGTTCTTTACGGGTAAGGACGCGATTTTTGAGTGTTGGGTGGCTTGGTAATTTTGTTTCGAAATCAACGGACTAGGTAAACACGAGGCTGAAATGCAGTGGCTTTTCGATATAGTTGTAGCGGTATACGATCAGGCTAGTCATGTCCTGATGTTTCCGCTTGACCCATCCAACCGGATCTACTGGTTGTATTTAGTGTCGTCGGCCATTGCGGCATTTTTCGTTTATAGAAAGATCAAGGCCCGCGGTGAACACGCTACGGCAACCGATGCAGAAGCGGCGAGTGGTAGTTTTCTTCAATTTCTGTTTCCAAAAAGTGTGTGGGACCATCCTTCGGCTTGGCTCGACTTAAGATTCGTTTTCTTTCATAAGATCGCCGAGCATTTCCTGCTGTTCGGGTTGAGCGGATTTGCTACTGCAGCGGCGTATCGCTTTGCGTCCGGAGGGCAGTCACTCGCTGATGTTATTAAGCAGGAAAATATAACAACGATCGGCGACTGGATTGTATCCTTCATCTTCATGGCGATTATGTTGTTTCTGCTTGATTTAATAGCATGGTTCATGCACTTTTTGCAGCATAAAAGCCCGCTTCTATGGCAGTTTCACAAAGTGCATCATTCCGCTGAAGTGATGCATCCTATTTCGAATTTTCGTGAACATCCAGTTGACAACTTAGTTTACTTGGCCGCCATCGGGTTTGGCTATGGAGTGGTGTACGCGTTCGTGGTGCGGTTCTTAAGTTTCGGCCCCACATTGCCTACACTTTTAGGTGTACCCTTAATGATGTTCCTGTTCAATTTGACGGCTTATAATCTGCGACATAGCCACGTGTGGTTGCGTTGGTCAGGGATCTGGTCGATCGTGTTTCCATCACCAGCGCATCACCACGTGCATCATTCTTGCCATCCCACACACATTGACAAGAACTTTGCATTTATGTTTCCCGTGTGGGATTGGATTTTCGGAACTTACTTTATGCCGGACGATAATCGCGATGTTAAGTTTGGTGTTACTGAAGGAGATGGCGAAGATCTTGACAGCGTTTTGAAGCTCTACTGGGTGCCATTTCGTGATGCGTTTAGGCTGTTTGTACCTAAAAAAGATCTATCCGCTGCGGACTCGTTGCCGGATGGTAACGAGCAATCTAAGCTGCCTGCGGAATAAATCTAATGAAAGGTGGCCGCATGCTTCTCGCATGGTTTCCAGTGTGACGATTGCCTCGGGGAGTGCAACGGTTGGCCCACTGTCGCAAAAAAAATACGACTGCCAGCCAAATTAAGCCAGCAGTCGTACTTGCGACGTGTTCTAAATATCTACGGCAAAGCCGCGTTCAACGAAAAAAGACGAAAAGAAAGCGTTTTACTCTTCGGCTTCCTCTTTTTTTTCCATTTCCTTATCGTCTTTCATTTCCTTATCGTCTTCGTCTTCCGTGAGATTGACTTCATGGCCAGCTTCGGCCATCAGCTTTGTGATCGCTTCATCCAA
>CAZHCH010000170.1:0-4915 GCA_964530985.1 uncultured Pirellulaceae bacterium
TTCGAGCGTTACAACCACAGGGCCCTTACCGACTGGCTGGTTATTCCTTCGGCGGCGTGTTGGCCTATGAGATTGCTCAGCAGTTGGAGTCCGACGGCGAAAAAATTGAAACCGTAATCATGTATGACATTGGAAATCCATCTTTGCTGGAACACAACGGCGCAATTGAACGTCTAAAGCTGTTCTGGGACGATCAGGAACAACGGTCGACGTCCGAAAAATTGTTTAGCCTAACCAAGCGCATCGGCAAAGCGATTAAGGATCGCACGACGGTCGAGGTCGAGCATCGTGTCGCCAAGCTTGCCAGCCCAGCAATGTTAGCCAGTAACTTTTGGCGACATAAAAAGGCTCGTGAACAACACATGGTGATGGAGGAAAGCTATGTCCCAGAAGCGATTGGTTGCCCCGTTCGCGTGGTCTCGGCGACCGGTAACAGTTTCAAGTTTCGTATTGATGAAACCATGGGTTGGTCCGGAGTTGCGAAAGACTTACGAATTGAGAGTGCCGAAGGTAGTCACCTGGAGCTGTTCGAAACGCAATATGTCGGTCGACTTGTGCACTTAACTGAGAAATTTCTTGAGGAACTAGATGACCCAAAAGCGGGTACTTAGCCATAATCCAATTCCTTTGAAAAACCTCTACTTCAAAACCAGTGTCTGTATTACCAACACTTCACGCCGTGGTTCGACAGACAAAACTTGGCTTTGTTTGTTGGAGGTTCCGAATCACCTTTTTTAACCGAAAAATTTCGTCAACATGACTTTGTTTAAAATGAATCGCATTCTATGTCCGTAAATCAGTCAGGTTTTTGAACGACTTACGCAGTAAATCGGGGTTGAAAACCGAGCACCGCAAATTAAATTGTGACATGCATTACAGTTTGGGAAATGCATTTCAGCATGTTGATTTCCCGGTTCAAACAACACCAATGTGAACAAAGCAAACTGGCGAGGTGCAAGTCACCGAGAAATCTGATGCACAACCTGAATACTTCTTGGCATTGGAATCGCCACTTCTAATTAACTCAATCTACTTATGTTTTCACCTTGTGAGCCGAACATTTCGGGATCCAAAACGCTGACCGATGCTCTTGAGTTTTGCTTTAGACAGTTCGGGGACAGCGCTGCTATCGATGCGCCGGGTTTCAAGATGACCTACGCGCAGCTTGACGGAATGAGTCGTCAATTGGCGTCGGAAATTCGGGGACGCTGCAGTGATCAGCAGCTGAAATCGAAACCGATCGCGATTGTTATGTCGCGATCGGTCGAGTTTTACGTTGCTCAAATTGCCGTGTTACGAGCCGGTGGATTTTTTCTTCCGATCGATCCCGCGCAACCTGCCGAACGCATTGAGTTTCTTCTTTCAGATTCTTGCTCGTCGCTGCTGTTGGTCCGCGAGGAAGATTCGTTCGCTGCGAGTAAGTCGACGGTTGTTCCGTTGTCGATCAACGTTGCTCGTTGGGCGGAGGAACAAAGCGACCGCACGGATCATTCATCAACCAACGCTGCAGTTGGAACGGATTGCTGTGGCGAAGTTGGCGAAAACGATTTTGCCTACATGATCTACACTTCGGGTTCGAGAGGTCGGCCCAAAGGAGTGGCGATCGCCCATCGGTCGATTTACAACCTTTGTCATTGGTGGTCAGATAATTTTGGACGCTCTCACGGCCAACGGACTCTGCAAATGATGTCGATGGGGTTTGATGCTTCACTAGAGGAAATATTTACAACGCTGGCCGCGGGTGGAACGTTGGTTCCGATTCAGCCAGAAGCGCTGAATTCGATGGAGCAATTCCTTGATTTCATTGGTCGAGAAAATATTGAAAACATGCACGTTCCAACTGCGTTCTGGCATGTGTTGTCCGCAAGTTTCACAACGCATGAGTCGCTAAAGTTGCCCACATCGGTGCGGACGATCGTGTTTGGTGGCGAAAAAATCGATCCAACACTTGTAGCATCTTGGTTTGATAAAGTCAGCACGGAAGTCCGATTGATCAACGCCTACGGACCGACCGAAGCCACCGTTGCTGCGAGCTACGCTATCTTGCGCCCGGGAATTCGGCCGTCTATCGGAAAACCAATCCGCGGTGTCCGTTTTTGCGTCTGTGACAAAAACGGACACTTAGTAGAAACAGGTCAGTCGGGAGAGCTATACATTGGCGGTGTTGGGGTCGCGAAGGGGTATTGGGAACGGAGCAAGTTGTCGGCTGAAAAATTTGTCGCCAGCCCGTGCAATGATGACCTGCCGTACTATCGAACGGGAGATCTTGTTCGGTTAAACGATGATGGGAATTATGAGTTCATTGGTCGGCTTGACGACCAGATCAAACTACGCGGCTATCGTATTGAACCAGGTGAAATTTCAAACTGCCTTGGAACGCACCACCAAGTTAACCAAGCCCATGTTATGGCTCGACAACTATCGAGCGATAATAGTGCGCAGCAATTGATTGGCTACGTGGTTGCAAAGCCCGACGATCACCTAAGCGAATCGGAGCTGCGAGAGTTTTTAAGCCGACAACTGCCGGCCTACATGATCCCAACCCGGATTGTCATGATGGAGTCGTTTCCAGTGACAACCGGAGGAAAACTGGATCTGGCTAAGTTCCCCAGCCCGATGGTAGACACGGTTTCAGAAACCGATCAGGACAGTGGTTCACAATTACTCACACCGACCGAACAAAAGATTGGTGAGGTCTGGGAGAAAGTTCTAGGGACGGGCCGATTAGGCCGCGAAGCCAACTTTTTTCAAATCGGCGGTGATTCGCTATCAGCAATGCGGTTAGTGCTGTTGTTGGAATCTGAGTTTCCCGGACCAGTGATCCCGGTTGCGGCATTGATTCCGAACCCGACCATCGCGGCAATGGCTGATTACATCGATCATCGTCAAAACAACTCGCCCGCCACGGTATCTCAAAACTGGCCATTACTGACGCGGTTAGAAGGCCAACAACCGATTCGCGTCGCCTGCATGCATGCGGCTGGTGGCGGAGGAATGTTCTATCGCCAACTTTTTGAAGGATTTAAACAGACCGCACCTGTCGCAGTGCTGGAGTCCGCGATCTTGTACCAAGAAACCTCGGTGGCTTACGAAGATCTGAACATTGCTGACATGGCTCGGGAATACGTCGACTGCCTGATCAACGCTGGTTGTGAAAAGAAACTGACTCTGGTGGGTTACTCCTTTGGTTCCCTATTGGCTTTTGAGATGGCTCCACTACTGAAGGCGCGAGGGTATACCGTGGAAAAGATCATTAACATTGATTGCCCGAACCCTCAAAAAATGAAACCTCGAAACCGTCTTTCCAGATTCTGGTGTCGGCTTCGATCTCACGGAACAATCAATGGTCGATTTACTGAATACAAATTGATCATACAGCGGAAGCAGAACATTAACGCACTTAATAATTGCAAGAAGGCTAACCGCCCCCCGCCTGTTGAGCTACGTCCTCTAGCGCTGGAACTGGTCTTCGGTGCTCTTGCAGAAAAGTACGCTCCCAAACAGCTAGACACTGCAATGCACTTGATTAAGGGCGAATACCCCGAAGCGATGTACCATATTCCCGAGGACTATGGTTGGACTGAGATGGTTACAGCTTTAACGACCGTTCAAATACCCGGCGGACATAACACGATCTTCTGCCAACCGTATTTGCAATCGCTCATAGTAGCATTCCAAGAAGCTTTGACTGATTAAGCAGTCGCTGACGTTACTGGTCACTCTTACTGCGATCAACTAATTCTCGCTATCGTCGATTGCCACCGTCGCCGCAATCGCCTGCGACGCTTCAATGAAACGGTCAGTAGGCCAATTCCTACCATCACGAAACTGGTTGGCTCAGGCACGTTTGCTGATGGTGAAGCGGTGGCGTTGACTACCGATAGCGACGAAATCCCATTAAACGTAAGGTTTGAGCCTGACTCCAACTCCAATGACAAACCACCATGATCGAATCTGTTGATCGTTGGTACTGGTTCGGTAAATGGGTTAATCGAGTTTGGGTCTGGGATCACTCCCGAATCAAAGTTAACCCTTATTGCAGGGTTAAAAAAGTTGCTTGGATTGACCAAGAGAAAATTCGAGCCACCAAAGTTATTTTGTGTGATCGTTTGTGTGATCGCTGTTACGTTCGTTGCTAAAACATCTACAATATCATCGGTACCATTCTGGTTGGCCTGGTCTGAGAAATCGAACGATACAGTCGTTGTTGCCCCAATAAATGATCCTATCCCAGTATTGAAAAATTCGTCCATTTGATCCGGTGCATTAGAATCAATGCTCACCAAAATCTCGAAACCGACATCACCGAAAAACCTATTGTCAAAGGTTACTTGACTCCGCCCCGAGAATTCAAAGGTTTCAAAGGTCACCAACTCGGCTCTCGCGGTGTCAAACAAACCGCTGAACAAAAAGATTGCGACCGACAGAAATAGCAATTGTCTTGGAAAAATCATCAGATATTTTGCGTAAGCAAAAACGGCAGGAGGGAAGAAGAGGGAGGGGCACTCCAAAGTTAGCTTACAAATACGCGCTAATCTCTGATTACTTACGTTTTTTGGCGTTTTTGTGCCGAACGTTGGTGAGCTATCAAACCTTCGAGTTCGGCTAATCGGGCAGTGTCGTTGATCAACGATTGGGGGGCATCATCCAGCTTAAGCCATGTGCGAATTCGAACAAACGTAAATACGTTTAACCCTGCACTAAACCGAGCAGTACCGGCGGTTGGCAATGTATGGTTCGGTCCAACACCATAGTCACCGAACACCTCGGCCGACTGGTGCCCAATGAACATACAACCTGCATTATCGATTTTGTCGGCAATCGCCTGCGCATCGTTACAATGCAACTCAAGGTGTTCCGGCGCCAACGCATTGCAGACCGCGATCACCTGTTCCACTGAATCACACAACACTGC
>CAZHCH010000171.1:0-4853 GCA_964530985.1 uncultured Pirellulaceae bacterium
TTGCTTTGATCGCTTTTTCGGCTTGTTCAAACTCGTGATCAAAGACCAGCGTGTTGAAAGTCACAAAGCCTTTAACCCCTCTTTGGTGGAGTGTTTGAAAGACCTCGGGCAGCTCCTCCAATGAAAAACCAACTTTGGCCCTGGCCGTGAAATGATTCAGACCAAAGTAAACGGCATCGGCTCCACTTTCGATCGCGGTCTGCAACTCAGGCCAATAGCCTGCGGGGCTCATCAACTCTGGCTTGGGTGGGTTTTGCATAGACTGACTCATAATTCGTGGGGCCTACTAATCGGGATGACCGGTATCGTTGCTGCTAAACGTTGAAATTGTAAGGGTCTGGAAAGGCCTTTAAGGGAAAAGCCATTAAAGCAGTGACCTATAGTTCCGAATATTACTAAAACTCTTCCACAGCAGCTCTACCCCCCACCAAAAGCCGCGACGAAACTGAATGCGGCGATTCTCAAAAAACAATAAATTCACAATTTTCGCGACTGATTCTAACGGGCAACCAATTTAGAGATCCTTCACTTGTTTGACTTTGATTTCGACTTAATCTGTGCCGATTGAAACAATATGCTCACAGCGTTCTATGGAGTGGCCCCAGACCAATCAAGAGTTTCCTGAAGAGTGGCTGTCTTAAACAGCGGCTAACAACTGATCCTTTTACTAATTTCGCTCAACTCAACTAATGTCCGACACCCAACAAAATTCAAACTCCATCAAATCAAACGTTAGCATACCGGCCAATACCAAACTTGACAGTGCTGCATTGCTTAGGTTTGAGTCGCTGCTTGAAGACTTGCGCGATCAAGAATCTCCACACGCATTACCGCCGCGAGAACACGGTCCAACAGCCACCACGACACCTGAATCACCGTCACCCCATCTAGATGACACTAAATCCAACGATTCTAGTACTGTAATCCGCAAAGTCGAAAAATCCTTGTGCAGCTTGGATGAACTCGAATCTGAATCTGATTCATTGAAGCATTCAGTCGGAAAAATTCGGCATAGTCCGTTGCTCACTGAACCCATGCTTGCCGAATCGGTACTTGAATGCTCGCGGGATGCGATAGCTGTTTTAGATGGAACCAAGGTTCTTTATTGCAACTCACTCGCGGAAGCCTTGTTTGGTTTTGATCGCAAGCAACACGTCGGCTTAAATTTAATTCGCGTGATTCGAGAGAACTTTCAAATCGCTCGGAGCCTTCTCAAAGACACAGTGCAACGTCTTATTAAAGGCGAGTTCATCGAACAAGAAGTTCAACACAACGGCAGCGACCGATCGATTTGGTACGAACTAAAACTCAAGCAATTTGAGTTGGCGGACCAGGAACGCACCGTCCTTATGGCTCGTGACATCTCGCAACGTAAACGGTACGCGTCCGAGCTTGCCCACAGCCGTGACTTTTTGAACAAAACCATCAACGCAGTACCAGAACCACTGTCGGTCAAAGATTCGAATTTGAACATCGTGTTGGCCAACGATGCGTTTTGTGAGACGCACAATGTTAACCGCGAACGACTGATCGGCAAAGGCGCTGAAGATACGATACCTCATTCGTACGGGCCGGAGGCGACTGTTAACGAACTAAAAGCACTTGAAACGGGTGAAAGACAAGCGGGCTTCGAGGCTTTCGTCGACGTCAACAACGACCAGTTTATTTTGTCAACTTACCGGTCCACGTTCCAAGACCAAGAGAGCAATCAATCATATGTAGTCGCGGTATCTCGCGATGTAACAGCTGAAATGAAACGAGAGAATCGTTTACAGTTGCTGGCGAGCGTTTTCGAAAACGCTCAAGAAGGTGTTGCGATCTTGAATCCGGATGGAACAATCTGCGAAGCCAACCCCGAATTTCTTGCAACCATTGGCAAGCCCCATACCAAAATTATAGGTACCACATTGGATGGTATTTTGGACTGTGGGCCTCAACCGTTTACAGAGTTGATTAGTTTGGCTCGCGCAGGTCGACCTTGGTTTGGCCACGTAAAAATGCTCAACAAACGAGAAGAAGAGATTTCATGCTGGTTGTCGTTGTCGCCGTCAAGGAATAGACGCGGCGAAACCACTAACCTAATCGCAATGTTCTCAGACATCACACAAATCGAAGACACGCGTCGAGAGTTGCACCGACAAGCGTTACACGACAACTTGACGAACCTGCCCAACCGCCGTTATTACCGCCAAAAAATCGCCGATTTGATCGCTTCGGACGTCAACAACACAGTTCGTTTCGGCGTGAGCTTCCTAGATCTTGACGACTTTAAAATTGTCAACGATACGCTAGGCCACGACGCTGGCGACCAATTGTTAGTCGAAGTCAGTCGCCGAGTCCAAGAAACACTGGGGCCTGATTGCTTCATGGCTCGCTTCGGTGGAGACGAATTTGCCCTGCTAATTCCCGAGCAAATTAATTCCCCACTACAAGCCATGGGATGCGCTAATGCGATCGTTGAATCACTCAGCCAACCCTTTGTTTTAGCTGGTCATGAAGTGCATATTGGCGTGAGTGTTGGAACGACAATTTACCCTGACCACGCCAAAGACGTGGAGTCTTTGATGCGACACGCCGATGTGGCGATGTACAAAGCCAAAGACGAAGGAAAGAACAAAGTTACATTCTTTTCTACGGAGCTTGTCGAAGCCGTCGAAAAACGCCAACAGATTCTGTCAGAGCTTCGCGTTGCCTTGGAGGCCAATGATCTATCGATTGTCTACCAGCCAAAATTGTGTTTAAAAACAAACTCGATCACCAGCAGTGAAGCGCTTGTTCGCTGGACCAAACCGGACGGGACCGTAGTGCCACCCAGCGAGTTCATTCCGCTGGCCGAAGACTTTGGCTTGATCAATGTTCTAGGACAACAGGTTTTACACAACGCTTGCTTACAGGCTCGTCGGTTACATGATGCTGGAGTTTTAAGTGGCCCGATCGCCGTGAACTTATCTCCACGCCAACTAAAAGAGCCCACTTTCTTGCAACAACTTACCGACACCCTATCTAACACGGGTGTTGCCCCAAACTGGATTGAGCTTGAGATTACTGAAAATGCGGTGATGGAAGACATCGAACGTTCACTCCGGTTAATGCAAAAAATCAATCAACTGGGTGTCCAAATTGCGATCGATGATTTTGGCACTGGCTACTCCTCACTAAGCTACATTCGTGACTTTCCAATTAAGACACTGAAGATCGACATCTCGTTCGTACGGGACTTGCCGTTCTGCTCGCGGGCGGTCGCAATTGCTGAAACGATATTGTCACTCGGACACGGCTTGGATTTAAATGTTGTTGCCGAAGGCGTCGAAACGGTCGAACAGCTGGATTTCTTAAGAAGCATCGGTTGCGACTACGCACAGGGCTACTTGATCAGTAAGCCGCTAGCGGGAGATGAGTTCCTGGATTGGCTAAACACCTTATAATGAAGCAACTCCTGCTTGGGCTAGTTGGTGCTACGGACGCTACTGAGCTTCAGGATCGCTCGATTCTAAATCCGCCTAGCCCAACGACTGCACTCTATCACCTCTCATGACGGACTTAAAACAACACGAACGGTTCGCTGGATTAATTTTTGATTGCGACGGCACGCTCGCCGATACAATGCCACTCCACTTCGTTGCCTGGCAAGAAGTTTTGACTAGCCATGGCATTCAATTTGACGAAGACTTGTTTTATTCATTTGCTGGCCAGCCAACTGTTACCATCGTAGACAGATTGTTAAAGCAACAAGGCCTCACGGGCGACCCCGTCGCGATATCGAAAGAAAAGGAACAAGCGTTTCTGAATGCACTGCCACAGATAAAACCGATCCAACCGATCGTTGAAATTGCCAAGGCCTTTCGGTCCACCAAACCAATGGGAGTTGGATCCGGCTCCAACCGCGACACCGTTTTTCTAATCTTGGAGCATATCGGATTGGCCGATTTCTTCGACGCAGTTGTGGGAGCCGAAGACACCTCCAAACACAAACCAGAGCCTGACGTGTTCCTAGAAGTTGCTCGACGTATCGAAGTCGATCCAACCGAATGCGAGGTATTTGAAGATGCAGACCTAGGAGTCGAAGCTGGTCGACGAGCTGGAATGACGGTGTTTGACGTGCGTACCGTCCACCAGCCTAAACGCATGACTTAACTCTTGCGAAAAGACAGGTTTTCAACGAAAATCTCCGATCAACAAAAACCTCCACTTAGCTGTTTTACACAGCACCAAGAATAAACATGGATTCCGAACTCAACGATCGTTCCGACGTAATACAACAACGCATCACTCAGCTTCGAGACTCCCTTTGACTATGATCAAAAACTGATTGACATCAAAGAAATCGAAGCTGAAATGGCGGCTGATGGATTTTGGAACAACCAAGAATCTGCTCAAGAAACCGTTGGTCGTTTGAAAACCGCTAAAGCAATCGTGGCTCCGATTGCCGAAATTTCCTCCGCCGGCGAGGACTTGTCCGTGCTAGTCGAAATGGCAGCTGAAGACGATTCGATCGAAGCAGAAATTCGCGAGGAAGTGGAGCGCCTTGAGCAACAGTTGGAGTCACTGGAACTAAAGTCGTTGCTAAACGGCCCCTACGACGCTAGCGGCGCGATCTTGACGATTCATGCTCGTGACGGAGGTACCGATGCCAACGATTGGGCCGACATGATGCTACGGATGTACTCTCAATGGGCGGCCAAAAACGAGTATTCAGTTGATTTGATTGACCGAGATGACAACTCCGAAGCGGGCATCAATACGGCTTCGATTGTGATTCGTGGTCCGATGGCGTACGGGTACCTAAAAAGCGAAACAGGCCTGCACCGCTTAGTCCGAATTAGCCCCTTCAATTCCGAAGGCAAACGTCAGAC
>CAZHCH010000172.1:0-4839 GCA_964530985.1 uncultured Pirellulaceae bacterium
AGCTACTGCAAATAGTTGGCGCGAAAGGCCCGCCAAGTAGCTGGACTCGCCAGAGTTCAGGCCTTCGCGAGCCGCATTCGGAAGCCTTGGCGACTCCGGCTACGCGAAAATTGAAGTGAAATAGGCTTTTGTCTATAGATCCTTTGGCTTTCGGCCGAAAACGCTTATTCGATTGCCACATTTTGGGTTGACACTCACCACTTGATCAGGCAAACTTCTCGCTTCTAGAAAACATGAAAAAGCAGTAGAAAAAATGAAAATCAAAACAGGCGACATGGTCGCAGTGATTAGCGGTGGCGACAAAGGCAAAAACGGTAAAGTTCTTACTGTGGATCACGACAAGGGAATGCTTGTCGTCGAAGGCGTCAACTTTACTTTTCGGCATATCAAACCCAGCCAAAAGAACCCAGAAGGCGGGCGATTGAGAAAAGAATCACCGATTCGTGCCAGCAAGGTAATGGCGATCTGTCCGTCCACAAACAAGCCGACTCGTATCGGTTATCGCTACTTGGATGATGGCTCAAAAGAACGCTTTGCTCGTGTCAGCGGCACATCGTTGGGTGAGATTGCTCCACCAAAATCTACTTACGCCAAAAAGTAGCCTGAAACGAGTCGTAGCAACGGCTTTCTCAAAAGAACTCAATTTTAGATTTAAAAGCTCGGTTTGATACCGAGCTTTTTTTATGCGAGATACTAGACCATTTAGGCCGGAAAGGTTCGCCTTTGGGGAGTGACGGCGATTGTTTATAATTCGCCGAGTTTACTTCTTATTAAATCAAGGTCTTGGAAACAAGTGAATAATCAATCAATCGCTCCCCTGAATGATGCTCGTACTAAAACCGTTGCGACAGTTGGCCCAGCTTGTGGTTCACCTGAAATGCTCAAGCAGCTTTTACGAGCAGGGGCGGATGTTTTTCGAATTAACATGGCCCATGGTTCTCGCGAATCCCACATTCAAGCAGTGAAAGACATTCGTCAAGCATCCGAGGAAAGTGAAATGCCGGCAGGCATTTTGGTTGACTTGGCGGGTCCAAAAATTCGCTTGGGGCAATTGACTCAGAACCCATTGGTTTTGGAGAACAACCAAAAGGTCCGTGTTGTGCGCGGGCTTGAGGCCAGCGCCGACGACGAACTGACTTGCAACTACGAGCCTCTGATCGATGAAGTCGCTGTCGGAGACGACATTGTACTGGCTGATGGAATTAGCCGGATTCAAGTCTTAGAGAAGTCCGCAGATGAATTGGTATGTACGGTTCTCGATGGCGGACCGTTGCGTTCGCGGCAAGGCGTCAACCTTCCGGGAACTAAATTGTCTGTGCCGGCTCTGGGGGAAGTTGATATCGACAACGCGAAGTGGGCTGCCAGCATGGGGGTTGATTTCGTGAGTTTGAGCTTTGTGCGTAACGCAGACGAGGTCATGCAGTTGAAGACGTTGCTGCAAACTCACGGCTCAGGTGCGATGGTCGTGTCAAAGATTGAAAAAGCGGAAGCCCTTGAGCGGCTGGATGAAATTGTGGACGCTACCGATGCTGTGATGGTCGCCCGTGGTGATCTGGGGGTTGAGATCCCAATCGAACAAACTCCACTGGCGCAAAAGCGAATTATTAAATTGTGCTTGAAGCATCGTAAACCGGTCATTGTTGCAACTCAAATGCTCGAAAGCATGCACACTTCGAAGCAACCGACGCGAGCGGAGGTGACTGATGTGGCGAATGCGATTTTGGATGGTGCTGATGCTTGTATGTTATCGGGTGAAACTGCGATCGGTGATTATCCGATCGAAGCAGTGATGATGATGAACCGCATCATGAATGAAAGTGAGCAAGAGTTTATCGGCAAAGTCCCAAAGGTGACCGCTTACGATCCGGCGGCCAACGACTGGGATCAAGCGAGTTCAGTTCTTTTTGGCGCGGCCCATACCGCAAAGCGGATGGATTCCAAGATGGTGATGTTGGTCAGTCATCATCCAACAACGGCGTTACACAAGTCGAAGCAACGTGACTACATTCCAACAGTCTGTATGACAGATAGTATTGAGACCTATCGACGCATGAGTTTGTTTTGGGGGGTTAGGCCCGTTTGGTCAGAGACTGCCATTGAAGAAACCAAGCTCCGGACTTTTGCAAACCGGTGGATCCGAAACAATACCGAATTAGAAAAAGGCGAATCGTTTGTGATCGTCAGTGATACGGAAGTGTTGCCTGGTGTGCAGATGTTGGTGATGGTCTGTGAAGTTCAGTAGCCCTTTGGCATCAACGTTGGCTAAACATCCTACAAATCATTTTAAGTGAGCCGTCGTTGTACGGCTCAATCTGACCAATAAGTGGTAGTGGTTCTGTGCCTTGTTCGCTTTCGGCAAGGCAGTCAACGTTGGGTCGTAACGTCTACGAAAGCGATCAGGGCAGAAGATCTTTTTCTGTTTTTTGGTCATCTTGATTGCCGAAATTCGAAGTGCATGGATGTATGCGTTGTATACCACGGAGGGGATGATCTTGGACTCCATAGTGAGGATCGTTCCGTGCCTATCGAAAATTTTGGTTCTTTAATTACAATTGGCTTCCTTACCGTCTGGTTGATGGTCGGTCAATTTTCTTTTGTCAAAAGCTGACTGCTTTAGCTTCCTTCAGTCGAATCGCCAAGTGTCGCTAGTGTACATCGGCGAAAATGTTGCATGCTGATTGACGTGCCGAGTGTAAGATCGCACTTAGTCGGGCGTTTACTCGATCGCTTTGCTCAACATACCCTTCGTAAAAGGGACTATTAAAAAGGCAAGGCTCCAAGAGCCGCTGAGGATTCTTGGAGCCTCATGGTTGTTTTTATAGCGTTGGTGTATCCTAGAGAGTGATGAACGACCCGCTGACACAAATGAAACCCGACCAGCCCCCAGTTGACTGGGAAGCGCGGGAGATCTCCCCGCAGTCGCATAGAGTGTTTTATGCCAAGCCAAGGCGAGTCATGTTGCCGGTGGTACTGTTCTTGCTGACTTGTCTTTCGACTTTCTGGGTGGGCATTTGCCTGTGGAGTCCCCTTGAACCTTTGGGGGAAATAGTCTCGGACATAGTCTATTACGGCACATTCACACTGTTACCGATACGCGAACTACTGCTGGCCAATTGGCAGTCAGGTTTGACTTACATGACTTGTGTGCTGACGATTTTGTTACTGCACGAATTTGGTCATTTCTTTGCAACGCTTTATTATCGAGTACCGGCGTCGTTCCCGTACTTCCTACCGTTTCCATTGAATCCGCTGGGGACACTGGGGGCTGTGATTGGAATGCAAGGCAATGCAGCCGATCGCAAACAAATCTTTGACATCGGGATTGCGGGTCCACTGGCTGGTTTAGTGGCTGCCGTGCCAATCGCGTACTATGGTGTCAGCCAATTGGATTTGACCGGACAAGATTACGGTGGGTTAGGCTTTCGTTTGCCGCTACTGATGGACTGGTTTGCAATATACACTCAAGTCCCCGGCTACCAAACCGGCGACATCGTCTACTTAAATCACCTCAACCCTTGGTTTGCAGCCGGATGGGTTGGCATGTTGGTAACCGGCCTGAACATGATGCCTATTGGACAACTCGACGGTGGCCACGTGACCTATACATTGTTTGGCAAAGTCTCCCACGTGATCGCTCAACTAGCCATCGTTATTGCGATCGCCTACATGGTTTACCATCTGAACTTCATACTGGGCTTGATGGTCATTTTGGTGGTGTTGATCGGCCCCAAACATCCGCCAACATTAGATGACTCGGTGCCGCTGGGAGCCTTTCGTTATGCGCTAGGCTTGGCATCGCTTTCAATACCAGTACTTTGCTTTCCACCAAGAGTTTTTGAAATTTTGACCAACTAGGCTGAAATAGATCGCAAGAGACAGTAACTTATTACCTCATCTTATATATTATCAATAGACTTGACTTTTTTGACGAGGCAACAGATTCATGGCTAAACCAGCATTTCATTCAAGTATCGAAGGGGCACAACATAGTCCAAAAGGGCTCGACGGATTCTTGGCGATGGCCAAATCGGCCGGTGCCGGTGGAGCCCAACCATCCAACTACATGCTGGAAGCTTCCGAAGACGGATCCAAATTAAAGTCTGCCAAAGAAGTCAAAGATGCTTTCGCGCAACACGATTTGAAGCTGGACGGAATTTCGGCTCATTGTCCATTTTGGGTGCATACGAGTGCCTGGACGGGTACCAAGAGCGGCCATCCGTTTATTCACGGGCCGAATCAAAACAAATCGCCGTCAGAACTTGAGCAATGGTACGAGGATTATTGCTTGAGGATTATGGACTTGGCCGCCGAACTGAACGTTAAGATCCTACCAATGTTTTGGGGAGTCGCGTTCGGCTGGGAACTGGCGACGGGGTATCCGTGGGGTTTCTGGGCTGGCGATGGTTTTGATTTGATGAAAGAAGGCCAAGAACGCTTCGTTGAAAAAACTGCCAAAATCCGCGCGCACGCCAATAGCTTGGGCATTTATTTGGCTCATGAAATTCACCCCGGAACTGCAGCGATGTGTGCCGACGAGTTCAACATGTTGGTTGAAATCTGCGACGGCGACAAATGCTTGGTCGTCAATGCGGATCCATCGCACTGCTGGGAAGGCGAGCATTGGGAAGAGCGTTTCTTGAAGGTGGCCGATCGAGTTTATGGCTGCCACGTCAAGAACTTCACGGTTCATCAGGGCCAACCGCTTCGAAAGATGGAAAACGATTGGCACCGTCGAGCGATGCAGTTTACGGATTTGGGAACTGGCGATCTGAATCTGACTCGCTACGCTGAAGTCATGATGCGAATCGGCTACCATCGCCGTTATTGCGAGATCATGGG
>CAZHCH010000173.1:0-4816 GCA_964530985.1 uncultured Pirellulaceae bacterium
TCACCGAAAGCGATCGGTGCGGGAGATCCTCCAAGCGTTTTAATCATATCGATTGCGGTGGAACTGTTCATCACACGTATCTTCATCCCGACAAGATCGTCCGGCGTGCGGATTGGTTTGCTCTTGGTATAAAAATTCCGACTGCCGCTGTCGAAATAGCACAGCCCTCGCAGCAATTTCTTTTCGCCTTTACCCATCAACTGTTGGCCAACATCGCCATTGAGCACTTGCCAAAAATGATCCGAATCGCGAAAGACATACGGCAGACTAAACGTTGCCATCGCCGGGATGAAGTTCTCTAACGCAGCTGCGGACTGACTCGTCATTGCCAACGAGCCGTTTTGAAGTTGCTCGATACTCTGAACTTCGCCACCCACAACACCGCTCGGATAGATGTCAATGGTGACCGCACCGCCCGAGAGTGCTTCCAGCCGCTGCTTCATGTGCTCGATCGCCTTGTGGTTGGGATGAGCCGTATCGAGTCCGTGGCCAAGCTTAAGCACCGTCTGCGCGGTGTTGCTTCCTCCTCCCGGTTGCAATCGAAGAAACAACGCAAACCCGCCGGCCGCAACGAGCGTTCCGATCAGTAGTCCCGTAACAAAGACGGATAGAGTTTTATTCATAGCTATTTGGTTAAAATCATACGTTAACTGTGCGTGAAGCGTTAAATATACAGTATTTACCGCCGAGTAATAATTCCCCAGCCACAATTCATTAAGAGACAATATTACCCGGCGACCCGAATACGAATTGTCATCCTCACAAAGTGGTGCCGAAAAAAAGATACCGTCGTTCGAAATTACAATTTTTCGTATCCGAGCGGTTTAGATCGCGCCAGGCGACCATGCAATTCACTGGCCCTTATCAACTCGGGCACGAAGTCAAGTCGCGCAGCAATTCAGTCAAACAGTAACACACTAAACAAAAGCGATAAACTCTTAACAATATAGACCGCTTTTGAAAACGCGGCATAGAACCAAACCTTGAGAATTAGCATTGATCGTGTTAGAGTTGTTTTAAATATGCCGTTAGATAAAAGAGCAATTAATGAGCAGCAGTTCAGCGCCTCCAGTTACAGCAACAGATCCAAAATCTGACACGCCGAAACTTGAGCAACCTCAAAAGACAGACAAAGATACTGCCAAAGAAGACACTGGAAAATCGTGGTTGCTAAAAACGATGGGATCGTTATCAGTAGTTTGGTTGTTCAGTGGGTTCACGCACCTGATTCTGATAATCGGCCTAGGACTCTTTTCGCTTAGCCAATTGAGCGACAAAGAACCTATCCATTTGACCGCTAGTTCAACGACCGAAGACATTGAAAGCATGATCGATGTGCCGTTGGAACCGGAAGACATCGAAGAAGTGGACGACGCGCCTGAAGATTTCAGTGAACTCATCGAAGAGCCCCAAGAATCATCCTCGCTGTCGGAACCCCTTAAACTACCCGCAATCACGCTTACGAAAATTAGCGATTTCGGCAGTCTGACTGACAAACTGGAAACAGAATTTGGGGGAGGTGATATTGGAACCAAGGGTGTCTCAAAAGGAAATGGTGACTCGAGCATTTTCAAAAGCAGTGGCCCAGAAGCCGAGAAAGTCGTTTATGTCGTTGACAACTCGAGTAGTATGATTGGGTTTTCGCCCCGTCACCCTGGCTTCGGTCGTATGGAAACCGCATTGTCAGAATTATCTAAATCAGTCAATGCCCTCAAAAAATCGCAAAAACTTTACATCATCTTTTTTAGCGACGCTGCTTATGGGCTTTTCTATCCCAAAACCGAAAAGGATTACATTTTTGCGACCTCTAAAAACAAGCAACGCGTAGGAAAATGGCTGAACACAATTGAGTGTTGCTCGCGCACCACTGGAGAAGAAGCGTTCGAACTAGCCAGAAAGCTAAAACCAGATCTGCTTTACATCCTTGGGGACGGTGCCTTCGCCGACGGCTCCGATCAACGTCTCATCGCAAACCCGATCCAAGGAGCTAGGGTAGAGGTGCTTGGCATGAACCTTATACAGGCAACAGCTTTTCGTTTCAAAGCACTGGCCGCAGCCCACAACGGCAACTACCGTGACGTAGGAATCACCGAAGATGGACTCAGAGTCCTGCGCGATTACGGGCCAAGAAAAAGGAACAACCTCCGCGGGCCTGTCTGGGGGATTAACCTACCAGAGATAACGATACCAATTCCAAAGTAGTCCGTCCTCACTCAGAGCAACTCGTACGCTGCACTGCGTCAGCAACCGCACATCTCTTTTCAATTGTGCACCAACCGAATGTATTTTAGCGGTCTGCGCCAAACAACTTCTCGATTGATTGGTGTCGGAGCATCTTGCATTGCGATATAATTTGCGACGAACCTTCTTTTCATTCAAAAGTTAAACCGATCGCAACCATGAAACGTACAGATTTTGAATTTAACATGCTACGGCTTCTGCTGACGCTGCTAGTGGTCGTCTTGATCGGCAACATTGACTTAATGGCCGCCGATCAGAATGCAAAGAAACAAACTTCAGCAAATAAAACGGACAGCCCAGAAAAGGAAATGCTGTTTGAACAAGCGTCCGTTGCACCATCCGAACCACTGACCCTTTGGTACCGTCAACCCGCCACGAAATGGGAGTCCGAAGCATTACCCGTTGGCAATGGACGGTTGGCCGCGATGGTCTTTGGTGGCATCAACGACGAACGAATCCAGTTCAATGAAGAAACCGTCTGGGATGGCGTACCCACGGATTACACCAATCCCGAAGCGCTAAATTCTCTGCCCGAAGTACGGCGGTTACTATTCGCCGGCAAGAACGCTGAAGCCGTCAAACTGGCCGGCGAAAAGATGATGGGCAATCCGACCAGGATCAAATCCTATCAAACGCTCGGCGATTTATCTCTGGACTTCAACGACACAGACAAAGTTTCAAACTACCGACGCGACTTAGATTTAACCACCGCGATCAATCGGACCCAGTACCGAATCGACGGAGTCGACTACACACGAGAAGTTTTTGTAAGCGAACCCGACCAGGCGATCGTCATGCACCTGACAGCCAGCAAACCTGGCAAAATCAACTTCACGGCTCGGTTGTCTCGCAAGTCCGCTAAAACCACTTCCGCTTCGGACAACCGTTTAGTCCTCAATGGCAAACTCGGCGTGACCTACGAAGCCCAACTCCGCCCCGTGGTCACCGGCGGTAGCGTTACCTCGACTAATGGACAACTTACAGTCTCCGATGCCGACGAGGCCACTTTATTGCTCGTCGGAGCAACCAGCTACAACAACGCCACCGACATCTCCGGCGATGCTTCAGCTCGCTGCAATCAATATTTGAAAGCAGTCACTAAAAAGTCTTACCAGCAACTACGAGCTGCACACGTTTCTAGTCATCAAAAGCTATTCAATCGAGTCAAGCTGAACTTGGGGTCGACCGATGCGGTCAACAATCCAACCGATGAACGACTGAAACAATTGAAACAAGGAAACTTCGATCCGCAGCTTGAGGCACTGTATTTTCAGTTTGGTCGCTACTTGCTAATCAGCAGCTCACGCCCCGGTTACCTACCAGCCAACCTACAAGGCAAATGGGCTCAGCAAATCAAAGCGCCTTGGAATAGCGACTACCATTTCAATATCAACTTCCAGATGAACTACTGGCCCGCCGAGGTTTGTAATTTGTCGGAATGTCATTTGCCTTATTTCGACTATTTGGAGAGCTTGGTTCCGTCGGGTGAAAGGACTGCCAAAGTCCATTATGGTGCGCGTGGTTGGACCGTGCATCACTTGTCCGATTTGTTTGGTCAGACAGCACCTGCGGACGGCGTTTGGGGGATTTGGCCGATGGGTGCTGCATGGGCCAGCCGAGACTTTATGGAATACTATCGCTTCAACGGTGACAAAGCGTTTTTGAAAGAACGAGCCTACCCAGTGATGAAAGGCGCTGCCAGATTCTTGCTGGACTTTTTAGTGGAGGCACCCGCCGGTACTCCCGCAGCTGGCCGATTGGTAACCAACCCTTCTCACTCGCCTGAAAATGCGTTTATCAAAGCCGACGGAACAAAATCAAAGTTCACTTACGCCGCGACGATGGACCTTCAAATCATTCACGATCTTTTCAACGCCCTAATAGAAGCGAACCACGTAATCGATTCGTCGGGCAACTTCGACACCGAGTTTCGAACAGAGCTTGAAACGGCATTGTCCAAACTTCAACCTCTGCAAATCAGTCCTAAAACGGGGCGATTGCAAGAGTGGGTCGAAGACTACAAAGAAGTCAATCCAAAACATCGCCACACGTCGCACCTCTACGGCCTGCATCCTGGCCAACAGATTACCAAGAACGGTACACCGGACTTGTATGAGGCCGCTAAAAAATCACTGGAGGCCCGTGGAGACGGTGGTAAGGGCTGGAGCATGGCATGGAAAGTCAATTTTTGGGCTCGTTTTCACAACGGCGATCGTGCTTACAAGCTGCTGCAAAATTTGCTCGGCCGAATGACACTAACCAACTTATTTGATACCCACCCGCCGTTCCAGATTGACGGCAATTTCGGAGGCACCGCCGCGATTGCTGAAATGCTGCTGCAGAGCCACGATGGTGGGATTGATTTGTTGCCAGCGCTTCCCAAAGTTTGGAAAGAAGGATCAGTGACAGGCCTTCGTGCTCGTGGCGGCTTTGAGGTGGACATAGCTTGGAAAGCTGGAAAGCTGGTTGCCGTAAAACTCCGCTCACTCGGCGGCAACCCAGTCGTCGTTCGCTATCAAGGCAAAACCCGCGAAATCAAAACTGCCGTAGGCGAAGCCTGGACTTGGGACGGAAA
>CAZHCH010000174.1:0-4790 GCA_964530985.1 uncultured Pirellulaceae bacterium
ACTTCAATCGCTTGGTTTTCAAAACTCGCCGGGATGTTAAAGCCCGACGGAATGTTGGTGATCAATATCGTCGAACCGGATTCCGTCAAAAAGCTGCCGTTGTTTACCAACGCAAAATTAAAGAAACGTTTCCCGTACGCGGTTGAGTTTTCACTGCCATCGTATGACAACCGAGTGTTGGCGTTGAGCAAGAATGATTTTCCTACCGAGGTGTTTCGTCAAAACGCCGCACGGTTTTACGACAAATTCCCGCGTTGCCGTGGTATAGCCAATAAGTACCGAATACGGCACATTGATGGCACCCTAGAATAACGACCAAGCCCCGAAAACTGGGGTTGGCCATATATGCGTGCTTCTTTTCTTTGCCCTTATTCATCGCGGTAGTGGAACCGAGGCTGGAATTTGATAGACTCTTGACGCTTTCCGGGGGGCGATCTTCATCCAGCACCGTGCTTTTTTAATCTGATTTTTAGACGAGTCGAATTCATGCCAACAAAAGTCGCAATTATCGGTGCTGGAGGAATGCTTCAGTACCACGCCGCTGGATTCAAAGAAGCAGGAGCAGAAATTGTATCGTTAGTAGACATGAATGAAGACGCGGCTACAGAAGCTGCCAAAACTTGGGGCATTCCGGAAACGTACACCGACGTTGCTGAAATGCTAGAAAAGTCCGACGTGGATGCCGTTAGCGTGATCGTGCCGAATAAATTTCACGCTCCACTGGCGATCCAGTGCCTCAAGGCTGGCAAGCACGTGTTCTGCGAAAAGCCTCCCGCGTTGTCTGCGGCAGAAGTTGAAGAAATGATCGCGGCGGCCAACGAATCTGGCAAACGATTAATGTTCAACTACAACAATCGAGCCCGCCCAGAATCTTACAAAATGAAAGAGTTGATCGACGCTGGCGAAGTCGGCACCGTTAACTCAGCACAAGCCAAATGGATCCGTCGTACCGGCATTCCAGGTTTTGGCGGTTGGTTTACGACGAAGGAACTCTCCGGCGGCGGGCCTCTCATCGATTTGCTGCACATGGTTGATTTGGCGATGCACTTCATGGGCTATCCCGAACCGGCCCACGTAATCGGCCAGACCTTTGATTCGTTCATCACTGACAAAACCTTTAAAGGCCCTTGGGGGATTCCAGACCGCGCTGATGGCACGACCGATGTCGAAACTGCCGCGCACGGATTCGTGACTTTCAAAACAGGCCAAGTTCTATCGCTGCAAGTTTCTTGGGCTGAAATGGTTAAACGTGAAGAAGTCTCGGTAATTTTCCAAGGCACTAAAGCCGGGGGTAAAGTCGAGCGCCTGTTTGGGACTGACGGACTGGACGACACCGCGATCGACACGCTTGAACTTTACACGCATGAAAATGGCAAATCAAACAATAGGTCGCTTGAAGTCAACGCATGCGAGGACATGGGCCGCCAACGATCCGCGGCGAACTTCATCGCTACCATCGAAGGCACCGAAGATCCTTTAAACGTGCCATCAGAGTCACTTGCACTGATGAAGATCATCGACGCGTTGTACGAATCTGCCGCCACCAACAAGCCCGTTTCTTTAGCTTAGATAACCAAACTTGAATAACCCGGCTGAATCCCGAAGTCTGGCAAGATCCTATTACCAACCGGAAATGGTTTGCCCGTAGATGCCTTGGAGTTCTGCATAAGTCATATTGAAGTGCTCTTTCAAGCACTCTTGCGCGCTATGGCCCTCTTTCATTCCATCAAAAAATTCTTTGAACTTCCCGCGACCTCCATCTCTGGCTACCAGAATTTCGATCAACACCGAGCAGATACCATATTGTTCTCCTGTGATTCGCGGAATGTTTAATACATCTCCCCAGTTACCTTTTCGTTTCACATTGGCGGCTGCAGATCGTTGCCGCTGTCCGATCTGTTTTCCTTTGACCACTTTATCGGCCAACCAATCGGCCATCCCCTCGTTCAACCAAGATGGCGCCCGAGCAGAACTAAGGTAACGGTGAACAAACCCATGAGATGTTTCGTGTACCAGCACGTGACCAAAAAAATTATTGTTGCCTTTGTAACCAGCAAAAATGACAGTCCCATCCCCATTCTGATGACACAGCCCTTGCGTATTGGCAACCGTGGTCGGGTTAACCTTCATTACTGCTGCTTCAAACCCGAGATAAGTCCTCTGTTCACGAAAAGCAAATACCACACACTTGCCAGCCCAAATGTTCTTATCCGGCGGCAACCCAAACGCCTTGCACAGTTCAGCATACATCGCATCTAGATAGACGATATAGCCATCAACTTCGGCACCATTTAAATCAGTCACGAAGGTAAAGAACTCGGTCTCAACCAACCGCAAAGGAATCTGTTTAAGCTTCTCTCTGACATCTTTAACAAAGGCAGTCTGGCGACTTAGAAACGTTTCTTGTTCGTCGAAAGTAAGGTGCTTCCACAGGCGATGTCTCTGCGGCCCCAAGCGGGAATTGGTCTCTTTCTCATACGCCAGACGTTCCGCTCGTTTTTCTAGGTCTTGGATTAAGCTGCGATTTTTTTTGTCGTACGAAACGTCTAGGTTTTCGCCTTCCAAATGCATTTCGATGATCTTGGAGGCAACGATGCGGGCACTTTTTTTGCCGTCGACTATCTTGAAGTACTTAACACTATTGTCCAGCTTGCCGGGTACGACTTCTTTAACTTCAACGTTATAAAAGTACCCCTTCGCAGTTAGCATATCCACTTTCTTACCGACCAAGCTGGAAAACTGAAAGCCACTGGCTGAGGTCGTAGATGGAGTCTCGTCGCTCTCACTTTGAGCACCAGCGATGCCGGCATCAAAACTGAGGGCCAACAAGAACAGCGAAAAATATCCGACGAAAAAGGCAAGCGATAATTTGTTTGGCATAT
The DNA here is from genome assembly GCA_964530985.1 of uncultured Pirellulaceae bacterium. Taxonomy (GTDB): domain Bacteria; phylum Planctomycetota; class Planctomycetia; order Pirellulales; family Pirellulaceae; genus Mariniblastus. Next base: position 2,883 of record CAZHCH010000174.1, read on the forward strand.
CTGGAAGGCGTTAAAAAAACTAGCAATCGTTTAAACGTCAGAGTTGTTGGTGAACTCATTCTATCGGTCAATTGTTCGCCTGACTATCAAAACGTCAACCGAAGGCCTGAAATTCATTTCTTTGTTAGTCTCGATTGTGCAAATTCTTTGCTTTTTGATGGAGCTTGTGGGAGCATGATTCAAGCCACTTTGGCGAAATCGTGTGGGTGAATCAAATGACTAAAGTTTCGTTTGCTACACCACACGCCTAAGCCCAAAACTAGCTAGCGTCGTTCCGAGCATCTTCTAGCTTGGCCAAGGTTAAATCTAATCGTTTGATGCAGCGCTCTTTGCCAAGAATCGCCATCGTGTCGATCGTACCGAATCCCGCTGCCTTACCGCTGACACCGACTCGTAAAGCGTGAATCACATCACCCATGCCGATCGATTGGGCTTCACAAAAACCATCCAAGCTGGCCTCCAAGGCAGGTACTGTAAATTCACTTTCGTCGGTGCCAACCAATAGTTTTTTAAATTCGCCCAACAAAAACCCAGCCGACTCCGGCTTCACGACTCGTTTTTGAAATGGCTTGTCTTCGATTATCATTTTGTCATCATCAACGAAAAAGAAATCAAACGCCAAAATATCACCCGCCATACAAATCCGGTCACCTGCCGCCGCAACAATCTCTCCAACATAGCCAGCGATATCGCACGGTGCCGGTGTCGCGACCAAATCAGCGGCTTGCAAAAACTTCAGGCAACTGGCAACCTTGGTTTTACTTTCGGTCGCGTCCATGTAGTTCTGTTGAAACGCGGTCAACTTCTTAGCGTCAAAACTAGCGGGCGATTTGATGACACGATCCAACGAGAACAATTCGATCATCTGCTCACGCGAGAACGATTCAGTTTTGTCGTCCAATGCCCAACCGAGTAACAACAAATAGTTATTAATCGCCGCTGGATCAAAACCAATGTCGCGATAAAAATCGACCAGCACTGGATTGAACGTCGCCGGATCTGGCTCAATACCGATTCGTTCAGCAATATTGGCTCCGGATTGATAGAGGCGTTTAAAGTCTTTATTGTTCAAGTACTTTTCGATGTGCCGTTTGGAAAGTTTCTTTTTACTTCCCGGTTCAGCGACGCAGGGCAGATGAGCGTACTCGGGCAAGTCGTAACCCAGTGATTGAGCGATGAAGATCTGTCGCGGCGTATTGGGCAAGTGCTCGACCGCTCGGATCACATGCGTGATTTCAAAGTCGTGATCGTCCACGACGTTTGCCAAGTGATACAAGCAGGTTCCGTCGGCACGTTGAATCACATGATCCGGTTCAAGTTCCCAATCAAACGACACCTCGCCGCGAACGTGATCGGTGAAAGCACACACGCCTTCGCGAGGCATTTTCAAACGCACCACAAAGCTGCGTCCTTCGGATTCAAACTGAGCGGCTTGTTCGGGTGTTTCGGCCATCCACTTGCGTGAGTAAACGAACTGCTGTTTGGCTTTCTCTGCCGCTTCGCGTTCGGCTTGGAAATCCGGGCCGGCGTAGTCCTTGTAAGCGAACCCTTGCTCGATCAACTGCGTGGCCGCGGCTTGGTACTTTTCAAGTCGCTCGGACTGAAAGTACGAACCATGTGGGCCCTTCGAGCCTGTACCGTCGTCAGTTGGGCCTTCGTCCCAATCAATCCCCAGCCAGCGAAACCCGTCCAAGATTGGCTGTAAAGCTTCAGCGACATTACGTTTCGCGTCAGTGTCATCAATTCGCAAAATAAACTGACCACCGGACTGACGAGCCAGAATCCAGTTGAAGAGTGCGGTGCGGACCCCGCCGATATGCAAGTAACCGGTAGGACTAGGGGCAAAGCGAGTGCGGATAGGCATCGTAAATCTTGTTGGTCGAAAGGGCGATTGGAAACCGACATCTT
>CAZHCH010000175.1:0-4774 GCA_964530985.1 uncultured Pirellulaceae bacterium
TATCGGCTGCAAGAAACGGCGTTGGATGGTTGTTGAAATTGCAGAACCGCGACCTGGGTTGGCCAACGTTCTGCCGAGGTTGGGGGAAGTTTCCGTTTGACCGTAGCGGTGCTGATATTACCGCTCATGTGATTCGTGGCTTATTGGCTTGGCGAAAAACTAATGGCCTGTTCGACAACGCGGACTTTACGCGGCAGCAAGTCGACAACGCGATCGACAAGGGGTTTGAGTTCTTGGATCGTCAGCAGCGCGACGATGGGAGTTGGAATCCGCTGTGGTTTGGCAATCAAGACTGGCCAAACGAGGAAAATCCTTTTTATGGAACGGCCAAAGTGTTAGCTGCTTATCGAGACGCGGGTTGTTTCGATACCAAAGCGGCTGGAAATGGGTTAGAATGGCTAATAGAAAATCAGAGCGCCAGTGGAGGTTGGGGAGGCGGACCGGCAGTAGGTTGGCCGATCGATTCACTAGGGCACAGCTCGGTTGAAGAGACCTCGCTATGTTGCGAAATTTTGTTGGACTCCAAAGATCCTGGCCATGCCCAAGCGGCTTGGCGTGGGGTCGAGTGGTTGGTTCGAGCCGGTGATGCCGGATGTTTGCAGCAGTGCAGTCCAATCGGGTTTTATTTCGCCAAGTTGTGGTACTTTGAAAAATCGTATCCGTTGATTTTCGCGACCGCCGCTTTGGCGAAAGCTAAAAATAAATTTTAAGAGGTGTGACGTTGGTTTCAACGACAAAGACTGATCAACTTGTTAGCCAAACGTCTACGGACGAAAGTCCGGCGAAGCCAAAGCGCCGTTCACGCCGTCGTAAAACGGCTCATCTGAAAATGGTGCCTGCAACCAAAGAGTTGCGTGAGTCGCTGCGGGTGGCTTGTCAGCAAGTCGCAGATACGCTCGACCGTGACGTGCCGCCGTCCAAAGATCAGTTGGAAGCGATCTCGCGGAAGTTGTTGACCGATGCGGGCCAGCCAGAGGGCTTTCTGGGCTGGATTATGGTGGTGTTGTCGAGTTGCTTTTGGGAGGAGCAAATCAAGTCGATACCTCATGAGCGTCGATTGTTTTTGTTGCCTCATTGCTTGAAGCATGCGGAAGGTTGCCCGGCTGATTACGACGAGTTTGGTTTAGCCTGTAAAACTTGTGGTGCATGCAGCATTGCAGATTTTCGTGGGGCGGCTGAAGAACTGGGATACAAGGTGTTGGTCGCCGAGGGTTCGCCGATTGTGCTAAAGATTATCGTTAGCGGGCACGTGGACGCCATCGTCGGAGTGGCTTGTTTGAACGTGTTAGAAAAAGCGATCGACAAAATTATGCTCGCCGGTATTCCTTGCATGGCAGTGCCGTTGCTTTCGAGCGATTGTCGCAACACGAGTGTCGATGAAGACTGGGTCGAGCAGATGGTGCGAGTGCCGCATGATGAATCCAGTCAGGCAACTCGCAGTTATTTGCATTTATTACGTGAGGCTTCGAAGTTGTTTGATGCCGATTCGTTGGAACGCTTGATGCCGAAAGCGCGTGTGAAGGACACTCATGCAGGTTTGAGTTTGAATGAACTGGTCAAGCAGGATCCGATCGCGGCGACGGAAGCGTTGGCTTACGAGTTTCTTTCAGCCGGTGGTAAACATTCGCGGCCTTTCATTACGTTGGCGGTGTACGATGCGGTCAGCGGTGGCGAGGCGACATTTGCTGGTGGTGTGGATGTGGTCGCGAATTATCCCGATCACGTGCGGCGGACTGCGATGTCGATCGAAACGTTTCACAAGGCGTCGTTGATACACGATGATATCGAAGACAATGATCAGTTTCGCTACGGCGCTGAAACGTTGCATGTGAAGTATGGAGTGCCGACGGGGATCAACGTTGGCGACTACATGATCGGGCTAGGCTATCGAATGATCAGTGGTGCTCGTAAAGAATTGGGCGCTGAAGCGGCAGCGGATATTCTTGAGTGCTTGGCTTCGGCTCATCAGCGTTTGGCTGAAGGTCAGGGGGCCGAGTTGATGTGGCGAGACGGAGGTGATCGAGCGTTGAAGCCGATTGACGCGTTGAAGATCTATGCATTGAAAACGGCGCCTGCGTTTGAAGCGGCTTTCTACTGTGGGCTAAGGTTGACTGGGCCTTGCGAGGAATATGCTAGAGCTGTCAAAGCGTACGCTAGGAACTTGGGAGTTGCATTTCAGATTTTGAATGACCTGAAAGATTGGGAAAACGACCAGGAAAACAAAAAGTCGATCGGTGCCGATTTGCTGGGCGGTCGTCCAACATTGTTGTTGGCGCTTGCTTTGGAGGGGTTGTCGCCGGAGCTGCGGGACGAGTTGATGTCGTTGGTTCAACCGAATCAAAAACTATCTGCCGAAAAGCGTCTCTTGCGGGCTCGTCATTTGTACTTTGAAGCAGGCGTTTTTGAAAAAGCCTACAAGTTGGTCGACAAGCATCAGCAGAAGGCAGAGGAAATCGCTGACCAAATGGACAACGAGGAACTGCGGCGGTTGATGTACTACGTCGTGGACACGGTGCTTGATCGGACGGCGGAGGTCAAGCCGACGATTGATATTCAGCACCTGACTTTCAATGAAGTGTTGCCGATCGTTAATGGTCAAGGGGCGAGCAACGGACAGCCGGTCGGTGGTGCGGATGCGTTGCCAGTGCTGAAGTCTCCCGTTGTCGAATCGCTTAAATGATCGTGGAACGGTCATTTTTGGCGAAACTGGGGCGTTTTGTTGTGGTTGTAAGTCAGAGCGGTTTCTTGTCGAGGCCAAACGAAGAACCGTTTTTCTAGAAATTGATTGATGTCAACTGATCCAACTCTTGTCGACCTTGATTCTTTGCAGGCGTTGTTCTTTGCTGATTCCCAGCCGTTAGGGGAGTTTACAGAAGTTGCCGCCAGTCAAATCGCTTCTCCAGGCCAAGAGTTGTTAAATCACAACGAGCACATGACGGTGACGGTCGAGAAGCACCATGGTTGCGATGTTGATGTGGATGTGCTTGAGCATCGTACCGATGGCGATCATTATTCGCGAAAGATCTTATTGCGGCGGCAGTCTGATAACGGCGTCGTAATGTACGGAATCGTTCGGTTGCGTTTGTCGGCAGTTGTGGATGCGGTGCGCAGTGAAATCCAATCGCGTGAGATTCCATTGGGCCGCGTGTTGATTAACCACAATGTCTTGCGAGAGGTGCAGTTGCTGAGCTTGTACCGGATTGAATGTGGGGCAGAATTGGCTCAGGCGCTAAGTTGCAATGAGGGCGATATTTGCTTTGGTCGGACGGCAGTCATCCGGTGTGATGGTCAGTTGGCGATCGAGTTGTTGGAGATCGTTGCTGGTGGTTAGTGCGATTAGGCTAGTGCTGCTTTCTGGAAACTCTAAATCGTTTAATAAAACTGGCGTTCGACTTCTCTTTTGTCCATGCCGTCTTCAACCATTTTGAAGGCGGATTTGACGGCGGGGTTGAAGAACACGACCAAGCCCCAGATCGCCAGCCCAACGCTGGTTGGGGCGCAATAGAACGTGAGCGAGGCGAGCAATCCAAGAAACCACGTGAGAATGATGAAGCCTCGACCTCGGTACTGTAGGACGCGAATGCCAGCGATGATGTGCATCACAGTAAGTACAAAGAAAAATACACCGGCGCCGATTAAGACTACCGTCATGACTTCAAACACGGGGCCGGATTCGGCTTGCATTCGCGCTCGTTCAGCTTCAGGCATCATTTCCTGAAAGAAGAAGCCAAAAAATACTCCGTAACCGGCCAGCAGGAGAGCCATCAATGAGAGCAAAGCACCTTGGACGATTGTGATAATGGCTAGTATTGGAATTTGTCGGACGTATCCGAGTCCAGGTCGTTGCTGGTCGCGGTTGGGTTGAGCCGTCGCGTATAATGGCCTCTGGGCGGCGTAGGGGTTTTGAGAATCGTCGGACATGGCTTGGGGGCAGATAGAGTGTGAAAAAAAGGCAGTGAAATTTTGGTCGTTGTTAAGTTCTAATCGATAATTGTTTGTGAAGCCAGTTTTTATGCAGTCGATTTATCTTTTCAAAGGGTTTATCTTGGCAGTAGACGGAAATATTCAAATAGTAGATTTTAATTGGAGCGACTGCTTTGAAAAGCAACCTTGTATGGATCGGCGTCCAAGCCAGTTTTTGGTTTGTAGCAATGTCAACTTGTTTTGTTCAGACAGCAGTCGCTCAGGTTGTCAAGCAAAGGGGCAGTCAATCAAAGTATCCCAATGTGATCTATATCTTGGCCGATGACTTGGGCTACGGGGATTTGAGTTGCTACGGGCAAGAGAAGTTTAAGACGCCGCACATTGATGCACTGGCTAAAAATGGCATTCAGTTTATGCAACATTACTCGGGCAGTACGGTGTGCGCGCCGTCTCGTTGTTCGTTGATGACGGGTTTGCATACCGGGCATTGTCCGGTTCGCGGCAATGCAGAAGTTCAACCAGAGGGCCAAGAGCCGATGCCGGCGGATACTTACACCGTGGCTCATTTTTTGAAAGCGGCCGGTTATCGCACGGGTTTGTTCGGTAAGTGGGGACTGGGAGCTCCAGGTAGCGTAAGTGAGCCGCTCAAGATGGGCTTTGATCGTTTCTATGGTTACAACTGCCAGCGGATTGCTCATTGCTATTATCCGCCTCATTTGTGGAGCGACGATAAGCGAGAAATACTGTTGGGTAATGTTGATAAACAAGAAAAAGAATACGCTCCCGATTTGATTCATCAGCAGGCGTTGAAGTTCATTCGTGAAAACAAAGATCAGCCGTTCTTTTGTTA
>CAZHCH010000176.1:0-4558 GCA_964530985.1 uncultured Pirellulaceae bacterium
ATCATTTATGGCGGGGCTGTCAGGCACAGCCTGACCTACAACAGACCCATAGTCGTCTTTCGTTCCGCGAAAGAACGAACGCTACTTTCGCGGAGCGAAAGGCGACGAAGATTTCAAAATTCCAACTCTGAACTTGGTGGCAACGGAACTTGGTTTACTTTGCGCCAGTCAGTTAGTTCGTCCAACAACTCCTTCGCCTTGCCTCGATTTAGCTGGGCCAGGTTTTGGTTTTCCTTTAGGTCGGTTTTTAGATTGTAAAGTTCTACTTCTCCACGCTTCAAAAACTGGATCAATTTCCAGTCTCCTTTTCGAATGATCGAACAAGGTTGATCCTTATACCTACTGGCCACGTGCCAAAATAAAGCTCGCTCTTGCAGCGCGCGACCATCAAACAGGGGCCGCAGGCTATCTCCGTCTAGCGTGCCGTCAAAATCGTCGATTCCAGCCAAATCTAGAAACGTAGGAAAAAAATCCAATCCGCTAATCGGCTGGTCGCTGCGCGAGGGCACAATTGCTTCGGGCCAATTGATCAACGCCGGAACTCGGATACCACCTTCATAAATGTTCCCCTTGGCCCCGCGCAAGCGATCGTTGCAGCTTTGGATTCCATTGAACCCGTTGTCAGAAGTAAAAATTAGAATCGTATTTTTGCGAAGATCAGACTGGTCCAGGAAATCTACGATCCGCTGGACGTTATCGTCAACCGATTTTACCATCGTCGCGTAAGCCGCTATTTCTCCTTTTTTCTTAACGCCCTGGAGTCCCTGCCCCGTGTCGGGATCACCCTCTTTATTGAGGAAGTGATTCAACGACTCTTCGTTCCGCGCAATCGACGGACGGTGAGGGGCATAATAATTCAGATTAACGAAGAACGGCTCGTGCCTGTTTCGGTTCATAAAATCGATGGCATCGGTGGTCAAGCGATCGGTCAACCAAAGGTCGTCTTCGCGGTCGGAAATAAACGGATTCTTGAACGGAGCGACGTATCCTCCGCTAGAGGATTTGTAACCTTCGGCGTAGCCTCTAGCGGGATCGCCCCACCAGGTTCCCCCGACGTTTTCGTGGAACCCACGTCCGGTCGGATAGTATTGTTGGATCTCAGCTGACTGGTGTTCAGCGAGCCAATTTAAATCACCGCATTTTGGTTGCCGCAATTTCTTTCGCAACGGTATGGCTTCCGATCCTGGATTGGGGCCAACGATATGCCATTTACCCAAGTGAATCAGTCTATATCCGGCTTGATTGAGTGGCTCGGAATAAATCGGATGCTCCACTCCAACGGTCCACTTTGAGAATATATTGTCAGCCGAATTCCCTTTTTCTAAAACCGGTACGTTGTAACAACCTGTTCGAAACGAGTGCTTGCCAGTCAGAATCATAGCTCGGGAAGGCGAACACGTCGGATACATATAGGCTTCGTTGAGGACCAAACTTTGCTCCGCCAACGCATCGAGATGCGGAGTCTCATAATACCGGCTTCCCATAAACCCGACATCTCCCATCCCAAGATCATCGGCCACAATAAAAACAATGTTAGGCTTGGTTCGCTCTGAGTTTTGGAGCGCAGCAGCAGTCGCTGGCTTTACGTTGAAACCAAAAAGAATGGACAGAATCAACAGCGATAGTTTTGCAAATAACGTTTTCAAAAACTCGATCTCACAGTCAATTAATCGTTGGGGCGGGGAAACGAGAGTTCAACTTGGCCATCCTAGGCTCTTGCAAAGCAAGATTTGCAAATCAACCGACTTTCTACGTTTGCGAATGAAGCAAGACTTGCTCACTTCATCTTACCCACATCATCGGTTGATCGAATCCAAACTTTTTGCGAAATTCATTCACCTCTTCTGCGAACGGTTCATCCAACTGCTTATATTGCCTTTCGGCGTCGCTCAAAAAATCATTAAAAAACCAATTTACTGACAATCTGTTTTCAGGTGCCCGTTTCATTATCTGGCGAATGATCTGTAGTGCCAACTTTGCTTGAACCAATGCGCTATCGAGATCACCATTCTCACGTAACACATTGGCATTTGCAATGTGCTGAGTAACGGCACTGGCGTCTATTGAAAGCTTGAATTGGATCGCTTTTATTCTCGTTTGATACCAATACGCCCTCGATTCCACCACGTCATAGTTATCACGGTCTACCGGCTGATCATCTTTTGCTTCCAGCTGATTGAGCTTTAACTTAGCGCCTGAATCGAATTCGACTACTTGCTCGCCTAGTTGCTGCCACTCAACTAGGGCCTGCTGCCAATGCTGATCGGCGGCTTGTATTTGAAATTCACGTTCTAACCGTCTCGCACGCCTCTCCAACATACCGATCGGCAGTGCCATTCTATCGAGTTTTTCAATGTTCAATTTAACTCGTTCGTTACCATCAACACGCTGATTACACCGCTCGAATATCCTTCTCGCAATCAACAGGCAATCGATTTGGCCATCTTCATCCAAGCACTTCTTCAGATCAACGTGCTTGCCAATCCGATCGAGCAATTCTCTGTCATCGGTGAACAACCTCCGAAATTCTACTCCCCCGTAAGGGCTCTCACTTTTCCAACCGATAAAAGTAGCCACCATCCAAATTGCGTCAACTGAATGCTCGTGTAATTCAGCAGCATCTAACAGAACGTTAATGCCCCTACGGACCCAGGCATAACTTGTCGCGCCAGTCCCAAATTCAATCGAAATGTTGTATGAAAGCTGATGAGACAAAGAGAGCCAGAGCCCGTCTTCTTCAGGAAATTCATCCATCAGCCGGCGTTCGATCTGCTCACCTAAGAAAAAACGCTTTTGTTGATAGTGGTCGCATGCGCGATAGCGACGCAGGAGTGCGAGTAGGAGCCTATCGGTTTTGCTTAGCTCGCTAGGATCCTTAAAAGGCCAATTAAACTCGATCGCCAAGTCGCCTGACAAATCACGAACTTGAACACCTGAAGCCAAATCTTCGAACAATTTCTGGAAGAACGGGCGCATCGACCGACGATCGAATGAGCTGTTGGGAAAGACGATAGTATCGGACTTTGCCGAAGCCCACGGGACTATGTTTTGCCAACCGTCAGCCATGCTAAATGACATGGTCCGGAGCGTTGCCATCGTGTCCTGTCTCACGACAAATTCAAAAAACGCCGTAGGAAAATTAGATGGTGATGTTTTCTTTTCAATTGACTCAGCAATCTGCTTAGATTGGGTTTTAGAATCGTGTACAGACATCCCAATACTGGCTGAAAAGATACGATCTCGGTCCATCTCGATGGACAGTCGAACGTTCTTGGTCGAAGGTGGCAGTGCGTGGATGGCGTGCTGCATGTCTAGCAAAGTCAGAAATTGCTTGAACGAGTTCAGCTTTTCATTCGATGACAGATCAAACGACGCGGAAACCTGCTGACCTTCTGACAACGCGAATTTTTCCGCCATCTGCTGGGGGCTTAACGCGAGCATCTGTTTGAGACTCTTCATCGATTGAGCCACTATGACAAATCCACCGTTTGTACCGAGGTACTCGTACCGGGGCAGTAGAATTCCGACGTCCGAATCCTTAAGCCCAATGTAGGTCGTTCTCTCGAGCGATTGCAGAACCACTTGAAACTCCCCATCGCTCGCGAAATCGTCGATCAAATCGATGCTCCCTTGCGCTTCGCCAGATTCAGTGTCAAAAACTGAAAGCTCACGCGGGAATTGGAGTCTGTGATTTGCGAACGACCTTGCCTTAATCTCAACAAATGAGCTCCGAAGTTTGTCATCAGAAGTTTGAAGATAAACTCGAGCTTCGCGCCATTCTTTGTTCTGCCGTTGAACTTCAAAGACGTCCAAAAAGAAATCAAGCACCAAGTTCTCTTCGATTAAATCAGCACTTCTAAGCCCCGCCAATGAGACAACCGCCTTACTGTCTTTCCTTTCAGCGGTGTAACCACGATCGGTCAAATTACCTACGTTGATGCCACGTTCCATTTTCTTGCCGTCTTCATCGTAGAATTCAACTTTGCCTTGTCGCTGAATCGAATTGAATACGGTACCGGTTTGGAATTGGTAACAAGTTTTGTCGCCAACCTCGATCTCTTTGACTTCACACGCAGTATCCTCCCGCCTAGGGGCTGTTCGATTCTTCCAGCGGGACAATTCCTTTCGAACATCAAACGTATCGGGATCGCGAAGCTTTCCGACCGCGGCAATCTCGAATTGCTGGTGTGATCCGCAATTTGATTCATTGCTTTCTTTTAGAAAAATCGCAAACTGCGAAATCAACTCGTTGTCCAAGTAGTCAAACGAAGTTGATGCCGGAATAAGCTCGTCCAAGGGTAGCAGTTGGTAGCGTGGGTGATTCTGCAATCCATCTAGGTCAACAGAAAGACCGCCGAAAAATTCGCTTGTAGGGAAACCTTGGAGTGATAGATCCTGAGCTTTGACTGGGGGTGTGGGGCTGCAACTGATTGCAAGGACAACCGTCAGCAGGGACACAAGTATTTGGAGAAAGTGACGAGGCGTGAAGGACATAGCCTACCCTTGATGAATGAGTTATCCTGAGGACCAATCAAGATAGAAGCTTACCGAACCGGGC
>CAZHCH010000177.1:0-4545 GCA_964530985.1 uncultured Pirellulaceae bacterium
AAACCTCATTGGGTTCGATTTTTGGGATCGGAACGTCCTCCATCCAAATTCCAACGTCGGATTTGGCTTTTACGAGGGCTTTCATTGTCTCTGCCATGTTTTGGCTTTCGTGATATCGGGGCAATCAAATTTCGGTTTAACGTGGGGCTGTAGTGTAGTCGCCCAACACGTCCAAGCCAACTCGCTAGGCCTGCAAGAAACTTGGAACGACAAAAATTTTACCTGTCAAATCTAGCCTCCCAAGTCGCTTGGCTCCCTCGTCAACGGTGCTTAAATCCGTTCTACTAGCGAGATGGCTAAAGAAGAAAAAAAATTGTATTTGCTCGATGCGATGGCGTTGATCTATCGCGCACATTTTGCCCTGATTCGCAGTCCGCGATTCACGTCCGACAACCGTTGTACCTCGGCTGTATTTGGAGTCACCAACACGGTGTTGGACATTATCAAAAAACAAAAGCCAACGCATCTTGCCGTGGCGTTTGATACTCGTGAACCGACCTTTCGGCATGAAAGGTTCCCCGAGTACAAAGCTCAACGCGACGCGTTGCCCGAAGACATCGCCGAGCAGTTTCCGTTGATCGATCAGTTGTTCGAAGCGTTGAACATCACGATGATCCGGCAGCCGGGCTACGAAGCCGATGACATCGTAGGAACGATCGCTCGTGAAGCCGAAGCGGAGGGGTTTCAGACTTTTATGGTCACGCCGGACAAAGATTACACTCAGCTGGTAACCGAAAACACGACCATGTACAAACCAGGTCGGCAAGGCAGTAGCTACGAACTGCTAGGGATTCCCGAAGTGTTGGAGCAGTGGCAGGTTGAGAAGATTGAGCAAGTGATCGACGTGTTGGGCTTGATGGGCGATTCAAGCGATAACATTCCCGGTGTGCCTGGGATCGGCCCCAAAACGGCTCAGAAGTTGATCGCAAAATTCGGTAGCGTCGAAAACCTGCTGGAGAACACCGACCAGCTAAAAGGAAAACAAAAAGAACGTGTCGAAGAAAACAAAGAGCAGGCGTTGTTGTCCAAAGAGCTCGTTACGATCTGCACGACCGTGCCTCACGACGTTGTCTTGGATGACCTAGCGTGGACGAACTACGACGAAGAAAAATTGAAGGCCTTATTCCAAGAGCTCGAATTCGATGGGCTGGGAAAGCGTCTGTTCAGTAAATCCTTTACCGCCGCACCGACTCGCCAAAAGAAGATTCGCGAAAAGCGTGAAAAGGAAATTCAAGCGACGCTGTTTGACGCGCCGGTCGAACCAACCACGATCCGGACGAAGAACCACAATTACTTAACGATCAGCACCAAGGTCGGCCGAGCGGATTTGGTCAAGAAGCTGTTGGAGCAGCCTCGTATTTGTTTTGATACTGAAACGACGGGTTTGGATCCGCGTGAAGCGATGCCGTTGGGGATTTCGTTTTCGTACGAAGCGGGCAAAGCGACGTACGTAACCATCCCTGATGATCCGACGATGGCCCAAGCGGTGTTGGAAGAGTTCCGGCCAGTGTTTGAGAATGAGTCGATCGAGAAGGTCGGGCATAATTTGAAGTACGACGTTACGCTGCTCAAGTGGCACGGGATCGAAGTCCACGGAAAACTGTTCGACACGATGCTGGCTCACTCGATGAAAGAGCCCGAGATGCAGCACGGGTTGGACTATTTGTCGAAGTTGTACCTCGGCTACGAGCCGATTCCGACGTCGGATTTGCTGGGGCCAAAAGGAGAAGAGCAACGCAACATGCGTGACGTGCCAGTTGAGATCGTGGCCGAGTACGCTTGCGAGGACGCCGACGTGACGTTGCAGGTCGCCGATAAGATCGAGCCGGACTTGGTCAAGCGTGGCGTGGCGGAAGTTTGTTACGATGTCGAATGCCCGTTGATTCCAGTTTTGGTTGACATGGAACACGAAGGCATCGGGCTGAACGTGGAGGCGTTGGCGAAGTATTCGAAGGTTTTAGAAGAAGACATTGCGGGGCTGGAAGAAAAGATTTACTTGACCGCCGGACGTAAGTTCAACATCGGTTCGCCAAAGCAATTGGGCGTGGTGTTGTTTGAAGATTTGAAGTTGGTCGACAAACCAAAGAAGACCAGCACCGGTCAATATTCGACTCGGGAGGCCGAGCTTCAGCGGTTGGCGCCCAAGCATGAAATCGTTGCCGACATTTTGGATTTCCGGACCGCGATGAAACTCAAGTCCGTTTACGTGGATCAACTGCCAGCGGCAGTGAATCCAAAAACGGGTCGTTTGCATACGCACTACAGCCAGACATGGACCGCAACCGGGCGGATGCAGTCGGTGAATCCGAACTTGCAAACGATCCCCGTTCGCAAAGAACGCGGCCGCGAAATCCGCGCGGCGTTTGTGGCTCGCGACGCCGACCATTTGATTCTGTCGGCGGATTACTCTCAGGTTGAACTGCGGATCATGGCGGCTTTGTCAGGCGACCAGGGGATGCTGACGGCGTTTGAATCGGGCACGGATATTCACACGGCCACGGCAGCCAAGGTTTACAAGGTGCCGCTGGAAGAAGTCGATCGAGAGATGCGGTCTAAAGCCAAGATGGTTAACTTTGGGATCTTGTACGGGATCAGCGCTTTTGGGTTGCAACAACGTTTGAATATTCCTCGGAAGGAAGCGGTGCAGTTGATTGAGGGCTATTATGAAAACCACCCGGGCGTGCAGGCTTTTATCGATAAGACGATCGCGTTTGCCGAAGAGAACGGCTATGTGAAAACGCAAACGGGACGTCGCCGTGAATTGCGAGATATTAATAGTCGTAGTAAGACGATTAAGAATCAGGCTGAGCGGTTGGCGATGAACAGCCCGATTCAGGGGACTGCGGCTGATATGTTGAAGCTGGCGATGATTAAGGTTCATCGAGCGTTAAAGGACGGTGGTTTTAAAACGAAGATGTTGTTGACGGTTCATGACGAATTGGTTTTCGATATGCTGCGTAGTGAGGCGGATGAAGTTCAGCCCGTGATCGCCGAAGCTATGAAAACTGCGCTGCCGTTGGACTGTCCGATCGAAGTTGAAATGGGTACGGGTGAGAATTGGTTAGAGGCTCATTGAGTGGGCGTAGCCGGAGTCGCCCGATGGCACCACACACCTGTTGTTCACGCCGGCTGACTTCATTGCACGGCTTACTGCGCTTGTACCCCGACCGCGACACAACCTCACTCGTTACCATGGTGTGTTTGCACCCAGCGCACCCCTGCGCCGCATGATCGTGCCAACGCAAATAGGCGCCCGAAAACGATCAACATCCAGAGGTTCAGCCACGACGCCAGCAAACCAGGCGCTCAAACCAACACAGGCGCCCATCGCTCCCTCGGATTCACTCACCGATCCGCCCACCGCTCCACTCACTGCACCCCTCACCTGGGCCCAGCGATTAAAGCGTACGTTTGAAATCGACATTTCACTGTGCCCGTTGTGTGGTGGGAAGCTTCGTGTCATCGCAGATATCACCGAGCCGGAACTCATCACTAAGATACTCAACCACATTCAGAACCGAGACCCACCCCGCCGGCTCCCTAAGCGCGCCCTGCCCCACTCTCATCCCGACGATCTGTTCGCCCAGCGCTGAAACGCTCGCGACGCAAGCCTGCTCTGCCCATCGATTTTTGAAACCTCCCTTTCCACCCGATAGGCTGTGCGAGAACAACCAATGCAGCCGACAGAAAATCGACCACAACAGATCTTTTGATACCAACGCTCCAACGACAACTTCACGGACACTTAAACCAGTACTCACAGCAATCGAGGTAAAGGCAGGTTATTCTTCCTATACTCTATGCTATTTTGAAAAGCAGTTTGCTCTTTGAAGACTGACTTGAAGGAATTGCGATTGCCCGTTCGCTGCGTTCAGATACTGCCGGGACCATCTATCACGCTTTGAATCGTGGTAATGCTCGACGCGACATCTTTTTCAAAGATGAGGACTACGAAGCTTTCGAGCGCGTTGTCTCCGAGGCAATGGAGAAATATCCTGTCGACCTGATCAGCTACCAGTGGATGAAAAATCACTGGCACATGGTGCTTTGCCCACGGGAGAACAAAGCGATGTCAGCGTTTCTGGGTTGGGTGACCATGACCCACACGCAGCGCTACCACGCTCACTACAAAACTACGGGATATGGCCATGTTTACCAAGGACGATACAAAAGTTTTCCGGTTCAGGATGATGAGCATTTTCATGTGGTCTGCCGGTACGTTGAGCGCAATGCACTAACGGCCAAAATCGTACAGCGTGCCCAAGACTACCGTTGGGGCAGCTTGTATAATTGGAATGGGGGGAAGTCGGTGATCAAAATTTCTCCATGGCCGGTCAAACGCCTGCCACGCTGGATTGAGCGTGTCAACCAACCGCTTACCAAGAAAGAAAGCGATGCGGTTAAGCACAGCATTGTACGAGGAAGTCCATTCGGCCAAGAACAGTGGGTGACCAAAATAGCCAAGCAAGACGGACTTGAATCAACACTGAGGCCAAGGGGGAGGCCCAAGAAACTTCCCCAGAATACCAATTAGGCTCCTGACCC
>CAZHCH010000178.1:0-4507 GCA_964530985.1 uncultured Pirellulaceae bacterium
AAATGCTGACATGTCTTTTTTGCAGTCGGAAGAAGCCCAGCTGTTTGCCATGGTGGTTGCTGCGAGAGATGATAGGGAAGCTAGTTCTATACTGTGCATCGCGCGAATGAATTCCTTCGTGCCTCGTTGAACTTCCGGGCTTATCTGCAAGAGTTCGTTTTGTAAGTCGTTGATGCGAAGGTCCATTTTTTGGATGTCTTCGTGCACTTCGTCGATCAACCCGATCGCCAGTCCTTGATCGGCGGTCATTGCCTGGGCGTGTAGGAGTAGCTGGGTCGTTTTTGTGCGACCAATTCGTTCGACAATAAATGGTGCAATGCAAGCTGGAATAACCCCAAGTTCTCCTCGGTTGGTTGCCCATTTTAGATTCTTGGTTGCATGAACAAAATCGCAACATGCCAATAAGCCGACGCCTCCACCAAACGCTGCCCCCTGCACTGCTGCGATCGTTGGAAACGGGCATGTGTAGACGGTATGCATTAGTTTGATGATCAACTCGGCAGTTGCATGCCGCTGTTCAAAGTCGCCTTCTGCGACTTGACGCATCCAGTGGATGTCACCGCCAGCACAGAACACTGATCCTGCGCCACGCAGAATTACAATGCGCGTTTGAGTAGATTCGGAGATTTCTGTAAACGCTTGGGTCAGGTCAAGTACTACCGATTCATCAAACGCGTTTCGTTTTTCAGAGCGATTGATCTCGATGGTTGCTACCCCATTGTCGTCTAGCGATTGGATAATTTGATTCATGTTTAGCGTTTCGCTTGCTACAGGCAATTGGATTAAATCGATAGCTATCGTAATTCATGCCCCTAGGACTTGACGCATACGATCGGCTGGGTACCTCACAAGTGTCGCGAGCTTCGTTGGGATATTTTTATTTGGGAGGCTACTGGATTTGTTGTTTGTTGTTTGTTGTGTTAGTGGGAGGATTGCCTTTTATATATCTATCTGTGCATGAAGTGTGTTGGTTTTCGGCTGAGCTTTCTATCTTACCTAAGGTCTCGTCTGTATTAAACTACTTTAAGAAATCAACCTCGCAGTCGCGACTGCAATTGCATATTGTACCGGCGTTGAGCGATGAAATATTCCGAATATCGGTTTAATTTGCTTAAATAAAAGGATCCATGAAAGGATTCGTACAATGAATTCCTTGTCAACTTTATTCAAAGGTTTGTGTTGTCTCCTGTTAACTAGCGGTGTAGCGAGCGCGGACTTGGCGATCAACTTTGTTGCTCCAAATCGCCGTGGTGGAGATACAGTTGACCCTCTTCCCACTGTGTCTGACTTCATCGCAATCACCGGTTGATTCTGCTGCGATTCCTGAGCCTGCATCAACGATTCTGCTAGCCGGTTTGGCGCTGTTCGGAATCGGATTTCGATGATGTAAATAGTTAGCTTTCGTCACGTTTGAATTCAGAATTCAATTAGAGGCACCAACTTCGGGGTCGTAGCTTGATCATTGTTCAGACCGTCGATTGTGCCGTCCGTATCGATTGTACCACTCCCATCGAAAGCGCTGTTTTCATCAAATACATCATTGTCATTGAATGAATTGTTCTCATGGAGCGGAGGCGATATTTTAGTGGCTCAAATATGGATGGATTTCAAATGTTTTAGGCTCAATTTTGCTTTAACGTGTTCTAGAGTTTTTTATCGTAAATTCAAACTGTTGTCCTTGTGTGTTGTTATACATGCAATTTCAAGTGTTGAATTTTTAAAACTCCTCGACATAAATATTGAGGATATGGCAAGGGAACGTTATGAAGATATATCGAAAACACTTATTTAGTTTTGCAGCCATTGGCCTTGTTATACCGACATTCGCTTCGGCGGACGTCGTTAACGTGGATTTGGGGCGGCCTACGCAGGCAGATGATGGCGAAGTTTATATAGGAATTGCGGCTGCAGCGGATGCTGGAGGAGCGGATGCTGTGTGGAACGCATCCACAGGAACATCCACGGACTTGTTGGATTCACATGGTCATTCAACTTCTGTTGGCGTAGAAGTTGCGACAGCAACCGCATTCTTCAATGATTGTGACCAAGAGCTTGTGGCTGTTGAAAATTTGCTCGGTGACTACTTAGCCTATCGAGACGAATCGGGAACTGAAATTAAAACCAGTAGGATCAACGGTTTGGTTCCGGGCAACAGCTATGATTTGTACTTTTACGGTCAGGGCGACAACTTTACCGGTGATGATATCAACGGTGGTCAAAATACTGGTTTTCGGATCGGCAGCGAAGTTCGGCATACGTCTTATGATGGAGTGCCTGGCGGTGACGGACGCCTTATTGAAGATGTTGAATACGTCATGTTCAGCGATGTCGTTGCTGACAGTACTGGCTCTATTGTGTTTGAGCACTTCGGCCCTGGGGTTGGAATCTCAGATCCCACCGACCCAGAATTTGATGGTAATAGCACCGTAAATAATTCGTTGTTTTTCGATAGCGATTCAGGTTCGGTTGACTTGGATGACAATGGTTCAAGGTACCACACTATCAACGCAATTCAAATCGTAGGTAACTTTTCGGAATCGACATTGCCACCGAAAACTGATTCATCTAATTTTCTTGGCCTGCTCGGTATGCTTGGCGTGCCGTGTTTGCTTGGTGTGTCAGGGTTTACGATTTTCTCTTTAGTGCGAAAAAAATAGCTCTACTTAGCTGAGTAACAACAAAGAACTTCGATCGCGTTCATTCGGTTTAAACTGAAAGAACGCGTTTTTTTGTCAGTTGATTTCAATTGCGATTTATCAGTGGCTTGTCGTCTTTCGGCCTTAAGATCTGCGAAGCAGATGATGTTCTGCACTCGTTTGATATCCAGAATGTTAATTGGTTTGCAAATATTTTGAGGATTTGCGCTTGCCGAACAAGTACCTACGTTTGGGCCCAAAGATACGTTACCTGTTGTAGCGAAAAAGGCCCCAATTAAGCTTGTTGGATCGGGGAAAGTGTTTGCGTTGGGTTGGTTAAACTCATAAACTCAGATGGGATAACTTGCTTTGTTTGGCAATCCGTGAAATCTAATCGGCTGATTCTCCCTGATGGACGATTCGACTTTTGAATCTGGTGAACCCGCTTTGGCTGATGAGTCTGCACTGGCTGACGCGGGTGAGTTTGAGAATACGTCGATTCGCGATGAGCTAAAACTATCTATCGATTCGGATGATTCAGTGGCTGGGGCATTTGCTGCCCGCCGCGAGCCTTCTACACATTTGCTGTGTCGTCAACCAATGTTGATGGCGTTGCTGGCTGTTATCACCGGGATCTTGCTGGATTATCTTTGGTCGCCGCCAACAGGTTTTTCTTGGGCCGTTGCCGTAGTCAGTCTGCTTGCTTGGGTTGGTTTACGTGTTGGGGGTGGAAGTTCACGAGAATGGATTGCGACAATAGCGCAGTTATTGCTGCTCGTTGGTGTCGTCGCCGTTGGAGCGGCTTGGCATCATATCTATTGGCATCGATTTTCTACGACCGATATTGGTTTATCAGCATCCTTGGATTCAGTGCCGTGCTGTGTTGAATTACAACTTCGTTCAGAGCCTCAGTTCGCGCCAGCGGAGGACCGTTATGCTCAGCAAAGCAATGGCGAGCTCAAGACTTACTTTCGTTCACGAGCGGTTCGGATACGCGATGGCGAAGTTTGGCGACCGGTTGCGGGGAATGCTCAGCTGGTCGTACACGGGGATGCGAATCATTTACGGGCGGGCGATGTGGTGCGAGTTTACGGACGGTTGGTCCGCCCTGCTCCGCCGACTAATCCGGGGCAGTATGATTTTTCACTGCACTATCGGCGGCAACGGTTGTTGGCCTTTGTGCATGTGTATCACGCGGAATCGGTCGAGGTGGTGACGCGATCGCAGCTGGTGAGCACTCGTTGGTTGTCGAGTCTGCGGCGGAAGTTGAATGAGATGCTATGGGAGTTTGTGGGGCCAGAGGAAGCTCCGTTTGCGTCGGCAATTTTGCTTGGCAATCGTCGGCAGATGAAAAAGGAACGCCGCGACAAGTTTGTTGAAACCGGCACGGCGCATTTGCTGGCGATTTCGGGATTGCATATTGGGATTTTGGCCGGGGCGTTTTTGCTGTTACTGCGCAGCCCTGTTTTTGCTCGCCGACATTGCTTATGGGCGACGATTGTGTTCGTGGTGTTTTACGCTTGGTTGGTTGAGTTTCGGCCGCCGGTGACGCGGGCGTCGATTTTGATCGTGTTGTTCTGTTTGGGGAAGATGATTGGCGAGCGTGGGAATGCAGTCAATTTGCTGAGTGCGGCGGCGCTGATTGTGTTGGCGATCAATCCCACGGATTTGTTTTCGATTGGGCCTCAACTGTCTTTTTTGGCAGTGACGACGTTGATATTGGGACATCAATGGATTTTTGGCGAACCGGAAACCGATCCTCTCAAGCGTTTGATCGCGAATACTCGTCCGTGGCCCGTGCGGTTGTTTACGGGATTTGGGCAGGCCGTGAAAACGGCGGTGCTGGTGAGTGCAGTTGTGTGGCTGGTGGC
>CAZHCH010000179.1:0-4481 GCA_964530985.1 uncultured Pirellulaceae bacterium
GCCGGATGCCAGAACTTCAGCCTGGCGAATTCTTACGAGAACTGCGAAAGATGACTGAAAAAGAACCAACCGCGTTGATCTTTGACGAAGTGATCACTGGCCTTCGGATCGGTTTCGGCGGTGCTCAAGAACACTTCGGTGTCAAAGCGGACTTGGCAGCCTACGGCAAAGTTGTCGGCGGCGGGATGCCAATCGGCGTGGTTGCTGGCAAAGCCGAATACATGGCCGGACTCGACGGCGGCTACTGGCAATACGGCGACGACAGTCGTCCAGAAGCCGGCATGACGTACTTCGCTGGAACCTTTGTTCGTCATCCGTTAACACTGGCGGCTTCGCGAGCGATCATGCTTCATCTGAAAGAAGGCGGCCAGCCAATGTACGATCGCCTTAACGAGTTATCCCGGTATTTGGCGTCTGAACTAAACAAAGTCTTCGAACAACTGGATGCTCCAATTTCGTTGGCTCATTTTGGTTCGTTGTTCAAAATTCAATTCGCTCAAGAACTGGTTTACAGCGAAGTGTTCTTTGCCGGTTTGCGTCGTCGCGGAATGCACATTTGGGACCACCGTCCATGCTTGCTAACACTGGCTCATGAAAAGTCACACGTAGATGAATTGGTAAAAGCGACCTTTGACACGGTTGTGGAATGCCAACGCAACGGTTTCATGCCGGGCGAAGGGTACAAAAACGTTTCAACCGAATTCAATGCCGATCGCCCTCCTCAAAACGGGGCAAAGGTCGGCAAGGACAAAGCCGGAAACCCTGGCTGGTTCGTTCCAGACACGCTCAACCCCGGTCAGTTCATCCAAGTCGGCGTAAGCTAGTTACCTTTAAGTCGCTTTTGAAAAGAAGTCAATCCTTAGATTTAAATACTCAACACCATCAATCAAATGACAACGATTAATAACAACTCGACAAGCTCTACCCCCACCGTTGTACCCGTAGTTAACAACGCTGGCTCGCAGCGCTATGCCGCCACAGAGGCTCAACTGGAAGTCTGGTTATCCAGCAAGCAAAGCGCCGAAGCAAACTGCGCGTACAACGAAATCAGCTCTCTGGTGGTTCGTGGCGAACTAGACCTTGAAAGCTTAAAGCTGGCACTTAATAAAGTGGTTCAACGCAATGCGAGCCTGCGTTCAACATTTAGCGCCGACGGTCAAGAATTTATTGTTCATAAAGACGTGGATTTTAGTTTTGAATCGTATGATTGGTCTCGCGAAGATCAGGCTAAGGTGTCCGATCTGCAAAACGAAATCGTGGATAGCTTGGGGAATGCACCGTTTGATTTAGAAAACGGCCCGCTACTTCGCGTAGTCGTGCAAACTCTCGGTGCCAACCAACACAAACTGACCTTTGCCGCTCATCACGCCGTGCTGGATGGTTGGTCGTTGGCTGTTTTCTGTCGGGACCTCGGGCATTTTTACGATCAATTGTGCGGCGTCGCCGTTGAGCCGTTACCACCTGTGAATCAGTATTCTGAATACACGACCGCGATGGATGATTACTTTAAGTCCGACGAAGGCAAGGCCGACGAAGCGTTTTGGGTTGATCAGTTTTCGGGGTCGATTCCAGTTTTGGATCTACCTATTGAAAACCGTCGTCCTAAGCTGCGAAGTTACACTGCCGGTCGCTATGATCACGAATTGTCAGTTGATTTGGTGGAAGGCGTTCGTAAGCTCGGTGCCAAACAGGGCTGTAGCTTGTACAACGTCTTGCTCGCCGCTTTCAACGCTTATGTCGGTCGCCTAAGTGGCAACGACGATTTTTGCATAGGCATTCCCACATCTGGCCAAGCTGCGATGGATCAAACAGAATTGATTGGTCACTGCGTCAACACCTTGCCGCTACGCACGCATGTCGATCCGGACCAGTCCTTTCACGACTACATGAAGCAAGTCCGAACCGACCTGCTAAATGCATTGGATCATCAACGATACTCGTATGGTACGTTGCTGCGCAAGCTCGCACCGCCTCGCGATCCAAGTCGAGCACCGATGTTGAACGTTTCGTTCAATGTTGATCCTGTACTAGACATGAGCGGTTCATGTTTTACTGGCTTGGACGTTGATGTGGTTATCGAGCCACGCACGTTTGAGAACTTTGAATGGGCTGTCAACGGCGTGATCCGCAAGGACAAATCGGTTGAGCTACAAGTTCAATACAACTCTGATTTGTATTCGAATTCTGCGATCCAGTTTTACTTCGAAGGGTTTTCTGAATTTTTGAAAGCCATCGTATCGTCCCCCGAATCACCGATTAAAGACTTATCGATGATGACCATTCCACAGCGGCAACAAGTCATCGCTGACTGGAATGACACTCACATGGAATATCCGTTGGATGCGACACTGAGTTCCGAGTTCAGTCGTCAAGCAGCAGCGACGCCCGAAAAGGTTGCCGTCAAATTCAAGGACGTGTCGTTGACTTACGCGGAAGTCGAAACGCAATCAAATCAAATCGCTCGCTTCCTCAAATCCCAAGGGGTCGAACCCGGTGACTTGGTCGGAATATGCGTTGAACGAAGCGAAAGAATGCTGGTCTACCTGTACGGCATATTAAAAGCCAGCGCAGGTTACGTCCCATTGGATCCGGCATACCCGAGCGACCGCTTGCAGTACATGTGCGATCATTCTCAGTTGAAGCTGATCGTTACAGAAAACGATTTGAAAGAACGCGTCGCCGAATTCAATAAACCACAAATTGAAATCGACTCGTTTAAAATTGAAATCGACAAACTGGACACGGCAATTGTCAAAAGTCAATCGACACCAACGGACATTTGCTACGTGATCTACACGTCTGGATCAACCGGCGAACCCAAGGGCGTTCAGATCCCACACGGAGCAGTGATCAATTTCTTGTATGCAATGCGGGAGACACCAGGCTTCACTGCTAACGAGTCCGTGTTGGCGGTTACAACGTTGTCATTTGATATCGCTGTGTTGGAACTTTACTTGCCAACGATTTTTGGCGGCTCCGTCGTGATCATGGACACTCATGGTTCCGTAAACGGCGAACAATTATCGCAAGCATTAGTTGACCATGACATTTCGCTGCTGCAAGCAACGCCAGGAACATGGCGGTTAATGATTCAATCCGGTTGGAAAGGCAAACCAGATCTGAAAGTCCTGTGCGGTGGCGAACCAATGCCTAACGATTTAGTGCAACCGCTGCTGGATCGCTGTGGCGAACTTTGGAATATGTATGGCCCAACCGAAACTACCGTTTGGTCCGCAGCGTTTCAAATCAAATCAGCAGAAGCTAAGATTCTAATCGGCAAGCCAATCGGCAATACACAGATATACATTTTAGGTCCGGAAGGGCAAGAGGTTCCAGTAGGAGCCGAAGGTGAAGTGTTCATCGGCGGTGCCGGCGTCACGTTGGGTTATCGTAACCGACAAGATTTGACCGACGAACGTTTTGTTGACAATCCATACCGAAACCCATTCACGAATTACGTCAGCGACCGACTATACAAGACCGGCGACTTGGCTCGTTATCAGTTCGATGGGAACCTTCAATTCCTTCGTCGCAATGATAAACAAGTCAAGGTTCGCGGGTTCCGCATTGAACTTGGCGAGATCGAGCAAAACATCGAAAGCCATTCCGCGGTTCAACAAAACGTCGTGATCGTTCGCGAAGACACACCGGGAGATCATCGTTTGGTGGCCTACTTTGTGGCTCGCCCTGGTCATGACGTGGACGGCAATCAATTGCGAGAGCATTTGAGAAAATCAGTTCCGTATTACATGTTACCACAGCACTTTGTAATGCTGGACGCGATGCCGCAGACTAACAACGGCAAGATCGACTACAAAGCCCTTCCAGCACCAAGGGCAGAAGCGGTTGCTGAAGAAAACGATCAGCCGGATCCGACGTCGCCAGCGGAAGTGTTCATGGTCGACCTATGGTCAAACGTGTTGGAAATCGACGATATCGGTTTGAACGATACCTTCTTCGACGTCGGTGGTCATTCGTTGCTGGCAATGAAAGTAATCAGCGAAGTAAAAGACAAAACCGGAATTAGTTTGGGGCCTCAAGACTTCTTGGTTTGCACGTTGGAGCAGTTGGCCGAAAAATTAGAGGAATCGGATGCCTTTGCAGCTGCAACGGAATCGAAGCAGCAAGACGCATCCGCTAAATCAGATGAGCCGAACGCGCTAGCGTCGGGCGCTCAATCAAAATCTACTCCGGAAGCCAAGAAGGCTTCGGCGGATTTGGTAGCTGAAGTGAATGCCAACAAAGAAAGTAGCAAGCGCAAAGGTCTGCTCAGGAATCTGAGAGGATTTTGGGACTAACATGAAGCCTGTTTTCTTCAACAACAAAAACCAGCATCAGCTTTACGGCGTGCATCACAGTCCCCGGTCGAACAAATCGGCGTCACGGGCGATCGTGTTTTGTCCGCCGCTTGGCCAAGAGTACATCCGTACGCATTGGGCTTGTAAGCTGCTGGCCAAACAGTTGGCTCGCGGTGGTGCTCA
>CAZHCH010000180.1:0-4463 GCA_964530985.1 uncultured Pirellulaceae bacterium
GCGTTTTCGAAGGCGAACAAGTTTCGATCGGCGACCATTACATTTCGCTCTCGCGGAAAGAGTTTGATCTAGAGCGTGTTTCGCCGGTAGGCTATCGGCGACCGGGTTCGTAGTAGCGGCTAAATCCGGTTACCAACTATCCAAAGAAATTAACCGTTGCTCGCCAAGAGTTATTCGTACAGGCTTGGTGCGCCAGCGGACGGGCTTTCGATTCGACCGACGATAGGGCGCAAAAAAAGCTCGTGGAAAAAGAACCACGAGCTTTTGAGGTTTAAAATTGTTTTGCAGAGCAACTAAAAACTATCGGCGACGACGAAACGCGGCCAAGCTACCCAATAGCCCCAAGATAGCTAGGCTTGATGGCTCTGGAACCGAAGAGATGACGTTGAACGAGAAATCTTGGATGCGAAAAGAATCGTCAGCTCCAACATTAAATTCTCCTGTTGTGCTGAACGCCTCAAACGTAATTTCGGTACCGGCTGTAACGAAAAGGCCTTCTGGGAACACAAAGTCAAAATTGGTCGCGTCTTCCGGTGTACCATCGGCGTTAAGGGGGAGGTCGTCTCGAGTAATTTCGAAAGTAAGATCGTCAGCGGAAATTCTAAGTCCGTTGTTTTCACCAGCAGCATCGAAACTCTGAAGGTCGATGCTGAGGAGTTCAATATCTTGGTCCAAAACGAAAGTTAGAGACTCGCCAGGGTTGAAATTATTGGAGTCAGCACTAGCCGAGTGACCTCCATTTCCAACTGAATTAACGCCTAGAGAACCATTATTGATGTTAGTCACGTGCCCAGCGTCTGCACCAGAGCTTAAAGCCGAACCTTCGGTGTTATTCACAAAGCCGGTGATGTCGGTTGTGGTTAATGTCACGTTCACGCCGTTGTCAGATACGGCCGTTACAGTGCCACCAACTCCGGCAGAATCAAGGTCAGTATCAGCATTGTCAATTGTAAAAGATGCGAAATCATCTTCGTTGGGCCCGAACGCAGCTGCAAAGCGTTCACCGAGCAAAATTTGACCATTGGCATCGAAATGAGTAGGATCACCATCGATGTTGGTTACACCTACGGAGCTTGCGATCGAGATGCCATCTGTCGAGTTAGCAAACGACGCCACAGTTGTGTTGAACACATCATTTAATGCGCTGGTACGGTCTTGGCCTAGCTGCCCTATGACAACCGGAATGTCTTCATCAACAGTCTCACGCACACCTTCGACAAGGTCGGTAAACAGACTAGTGTAATTTCCTACGCGCCCTGAGTTGCCGGTGTCGCTTTCTCCCTGATGCCAAAGGAATCCTTCGACGTTGACCGTGTTACCTTGCGATTCAAGCTCTGTTATAGATGCGGTGATCTGATCAATAAGGGCTCGGTAGAGGAAGCCCTGTGGTTCGTCATCCACGGTGTTGACATCGGAGGTGGGCAAAAAATCGTTTCGGAGGCTTGCTCCTCCACGTGTGACCTTAACAATAGCGATTTGGTTGTCAGAACCGGTTGCTTCAGCAATTGACGCTGCGAACGAAAGCTCTGCGCCAAATGTCGGGGTTAATTGTCGGGCCGAAGTACCATCAACGCTAAAGCCACCTGAAAACCCGCCGTCTGGTACCAAGTCTACGAAACCGTTGGTACCGACATCAAGATCAGCAGGATTTTGGCCGGTTGGCATCGGGATCGCCCGTTCTCGTTCCGACCCTGGGTTGAGATAGCTGATGATCGCGTCGCTTTGGAGACTCGCCAATTGAGCATCCGACAAATCACTCACCTCACCTCGCCCATCCGCATTGGATTGTCCGGCGAAGATGTAGAGGTCGACCGTCCCTTGAGCTGAAGCGACTAAGGGCAATACGCATAGTGCCAAGAAAATTGACAACACTATTTTAATCATGGAGAAGCTGCCTTTGGATCTATAGTGGAAATGAAAAGGTGGGAGATCGTTTTGAAGTAAAAAAATCTAACCACCTAAATTATAGTCTTTAAGTAGCGTGAACGCATCGGTAAATTATGTCGATCGAATGGATTTGATGTTCACGAAAAGGCAGCTCACTTTTCTGTTTAATTGTTTTTCTGCTTAATTGTAAGCCAGCTTACCAAACTTGAGGGTCCATGAAGCTAAGTGTTCCGCTGCAGAGTTTGCTGTATTTGGGGTATTTGGGCGATTGCGCCTGCGTGTGCTGATGCACGAAATGCCTTCGGCAAGTCGGATGCGGGAACCCGCGCATCCGGTTTGATGACGCTCCTTCTCTACTGGACTGTTGAATTATCCCGTGGTAATCGTAGGTTCCCTACGCACTGGGGAAGAACGCTACTTTCTGGGATTATCGCCCATGCAGTTGCGTTAGTGCTTGGGTGACTCGTTGCGTGCCGACGATCCCGGCTAATACCGAATAAGGACGTAAGCCCAGAACACGAAACTTTGGGCCTGCGGCCATGCCGCCAATTCGATCGCAGCCACGGCACTTTTGGAGCTTCTTCACTTGCTCGGGCTCCCAGTGACAATCCGGACAAGACGTGTTTAACTTCCATGTCTCGTTGCCAGCGAAACCAGACGGTACCAATTCCACATGCAACGGCATCTTGTGCGCTAAGCATGCCGTTACCGCTCGACTGAAATCTAAAGCATGATTGGGCACGGTTGCCGGGTCATTTGATTCAATCACTGCGGTGAAAATCTTTTTGATGACGGCCAGTTGTTTCACCGACAAGATCTTTGGTTTCCACAACCGATGCCAAGTGATCTTCCCCGGCCCAAACCATTTGTCTAGCTCGGCGTCGACGTCGGATTGCTCTGCCGCGGTTTGTACACATTGAGTCAAATCAAAATCAGCCGCTTGCGGTTGCGAGTATCCGGACAACACGCGTTGCAAATCAAAATCAGTCGTCGACATGAAACCAAAACAACCCGCCGCCACGCCGTCGATTTGTGAGCCCATTGCATTGGCCGGACAGCCCAAGCAACTAGAAAACACCGGGGCCTCGCCGCCAAACACGGCTGCGATTTCCTCGCGTTGAAACCCACGCACTTGATCGACTGTCGGTTGAGTTTCGGCAAACGCTTCCGGATGGAAACAAAAATCGTCGTCGCAGCGGTTTTCAACCTTCGCAACCGAAAGCTCACGCACGCCGCGTAGCTTGCGGAAGGTTTGATCGGCAAACCGATAGGGATCCAATGGCCGCAACTCGCACGGATGCCAAATCGCCCATCGCACAAACGCGGGCGTGGCACCGGTAATCGCAACACTTCGTCTCATGATCGCATCTTTGCCAAGATGTCGTCGGCACTGTCTTTGGCATCGCCGAGCAACATTTGAGTGTTGTCCAGATAGAACAACGGATTGTCGGCGCCTGAATAGCCCGCGCCCATCGATCGTTTGAACACGACCACGTCCTTGGCTTTCCAAGCTTCCAAAACCGGCATCCCATAAATCGGGCTTGAGGTGTCGGTCTGAGCACCAGGGTTGACGATGTCGTTGGCACCGATCACCAACACCACATCCGTCTCGGGGAAATCTTCGTTGATCTCGTCCATCTCCAAAACCAAATCGTACGGCAGTCTCGCTTCGGCCAGCAACACATTCATGTGCCCCGGCAAACGTCCGGCGACTGGATGAATCGCAAACCGAACCGTCGTCCCGTTCTTTTGCAAACGCTCGACAATCTCGCGAATCGGATGTTGAGCCTGCGCGACGGCCATGCCGTAGCCGGGAATGATGACGACTTGTTTGGCGTCTTCCAACATCGACACCACTTCACCAACGTGGGTTGGGTTGTGAGTTAGGTTTTCCGGGTTTTCTCGGTTGCCGCTGGAGGCCACAGGGGCCGCTCCAAAGCCGCCCAAAATCACGCTAATGAAACTGCGGTTCATCGCGTGGCACATGATGTAGCTGAGGATGGCACCGCTGCTACCGACCAACGCACCGGTAATGATCAGCAGATCATTCGAGAGCATGAACCCGGTCGCCGCTGCCGCCCATCCGCTGTAGCTGTTGAGCATCGAAACGACGACGGGCATGTCCGCGCCGCCGATCGCCATCACTAGATGCGCCCCAAAGACAAACGAGATTATTAACATTAACAGGATCGCCGTCAGCATCCCGCCAAAGGATCCCGTCGCGATAAACCACCAGCCCAGCAGTAAGCAAACCACTAACATCGCGCCGTTGATCCAATGCCGCGCGGGAATCATCAAGGGCTTGGACGCAATTTTTCCGTCCAGTTTTCCATAGGCGATCACGCTACCGGTGAAGGTTAGTCCGCCAATAAACAAACCTAAGAAAATCTCGAACCGGTGAATCAAATCGTGAGCATGCCATTCGGGTTCGATTTTGGGTTCGGTCGCGTCGCTGGCATCTAGGTCGGCGACCATCGCGGTAGGGTCATGGTTGCCCATTGTGTGCTGAGTATCTCCGGACAGAAAAACGCTCAGCCCAACAAACACTGCCGCCAAGCCAACGAAGCTGTGCAGGA
>CAZHCH010000181.1:0-4448 GCA_964530985.1 uncultured Pirellulaceae bacterium
GATTAGTGAAAATAAGTGTTCCCAAATTGAATATTATTGAAGATCGTATGACAGGCCAGAGGCAACTGTCGCCACTTACAGTGGCAGATCCAATTCTATTAAACCCAAGATTCAACCACTCCGCCGCAAAAACGTTGAACGCCAGTGTCCGTTTGCAGTAACAAGGCGCCGTTGACGTCGATACCTTGGCACCGACCAGTCACGCTGGACGGTCCTGTTCGTAGCGTCACATGCTTTCCAGTCAACAAACAGTAGTTAGGCCACTGATCAATTAATCCCACGCCAGCAGCAAATGAATCAAGCAAGGATTCAAACTCCTGCATCAACGTTCGCAGCACTTCAATTTGAGGATGCTGAGTTCGCGACTGATCGGTCAGCGAAGTACCCGTTGAAGACAAATGTTCCGGTGCATCAGAAAACGAATTGTTTACATTGAGTCCAACGCCGATCACCGCGTGGCCGGAGGACTGAGACGGAACCTCAATCAGCACGCCCGCAAGTTTTCGTCCAGCCAGAAAGACATCGTTGGGCCATTTAAGCCGAAATTCGGCGTCTGGCAATAACGATTGACCGGTTCTTAGAATTGCCATTCCTGTTAACAAGGGTAACAACGGGATTTGCTCCGCCGAAAGAACGGTCTTTTTAAAATCAATGATCAGCGAAAAGGTCAGACTACCGCTGACCGACCACCACTGATTGGCTCCTCTTCCTCGCCCTGCCGTTTGCAATTCAGAATACACCAAACAAGGCGACACAACAGAATCTTTGGCAGCCAGAAGTTCAATGGCTTGCGTATTAGTTGAATCTGTCTGGTGATAGTGAACCACGCTTTCAACAAACGTGTCACGCAAAAGCGATTCGAGATTCGCTTCGCAGATAGAATTGGATTTGTCTGGCTGGCACTGGTTCAACGAAACAACCGTGTGATTGGATCAATTAAGTGTTTGTGTTTTATCGAGCAACCGGGCGAGGCTCACAACAAAACCGTGGGCTATCGCCCTGCGGCTCATGTCGCAGCTGCGTCGGCAACCTCAAACTTCAAGCTGATTTCCACACTTCCGCTACTCGAACTCGATCATTAAGTCGCCTGTTGCGACTTGAATTCCTGGTGCAACATGAACTCTGGCAACCGTTGCGTCGAGTTCGGCATTGACAGTTGTTTCCATTTTCATCGCTTCAAGCGTGATCAGTTTCTGCCCTTTTTCGACCTTTTCACCGGCTTTAACAGCAACAGTCACCACCATTCCCGGCATCGTCGAACCGACATGCTTAAGGTTGTCTGGGTCCGCTTTGGCTCGGGACGCTGATTCATCGCTCAGCGATTTGTCCAGCACGAGGGCATCGCGTGGTTGACCGTTCAACTCAAAGGAAACCGTTCGGTAACCGCTTGCGTTGCCACCATCCACCGTGATGAACTTAACGATCAATGATTTACCTTCCTCGATCACAACCGTGAATTCTTCGTTAGGTGTTGCCCCGAAGAAGAAATACGGAGTCGGGATACAACTTACATCACTAAATTCCTTGTGGTGTTCAGCGTACGCTTTGTAAACTTTCGGGTACAGCAAGTAAGTCACGATCTCTCGTCTACTTGGTTGCCGCCCAAGGAACTTGGCGATTTCTTCTCCAGCGGCATCAAAGTCAGCCGGAGGTAATGATTCTCCTGGCCGGCCCGAAACGGGTTTACGGTTTTGCAGCACGCGCTTTATTAACTTTTCTTCGAACCCGCCCGGTGGTTGTCCCATCATGCCGCCGACAAGATCGATGACCGACTCCGGAAACGCGAATTCTAAGGATTCATCGAATACTGTTTCGGTCGTGTAGTTGTTTGCCACCAAAAACAAAGCCAAATCGCCAACCGCTTTCGATGTCGGGGTTACTTTGACGATATCGCCCAACAGTTGATTGCAGTCCGCGTAGATCCTGCAGATATCGGACCATTGATCAGCCAAGCCAAGCGCCTGAGCTTGAGCAAACAAGTTGGTGTACTGGCCGCCTGGCATTTGGTGGTTGTACAAATCCGCTGTTGACGGCAATACCATCGTCTCGAACGGTGTGTAAAATTCGCGAGTACACCGCCAGTACTCAGCGATTTCATCCATCGACCGTTGGTTGAGTTCGGTGTCGCGATCGGTGAATTTAAGCGAGGCCAGAATCGCGTTCATGTTCGGTTGCGATGTGTTTCCTGACATCGGCGCCATCGCTGCGTCGGCGATATCCAAATCGCATTCGGCCGCATTAAGAATGGCGGCTGCTTGAATACCTGCTGTGTCGTGAGTGTGAAAATGGATGGGAATTCCGATTTCTTGCCGCAACGTTTTCATCAACAATGCCGCTGCATTTGGTTTACACAACCCCGCCATGTCCTTGATCGCTAGGAAATGAGCCCCCATGTTTTCTAGCTCTTTGGCCAGATTGACGTAGTACTTGAGATCGTATTTGGTGCGTTTGGGATCGAGGATATCACCGGTGTAGCAAATCGCGGCTTCGCAAATGGCACCGGTTTCTAAAACGGCGTCCATCGCTACCTTCATATTTGGCACCCAGTTCAACGCATCGAAAACTCGGAACACATCCAAGCCCGCGTCTGCCGTTTCTTTGACAAACGCTTGAACAACATTGTCGGGGTAGTTCGTGTACCCAACCGCGTTGGAAGCACGCAACAACATTTGCAACAGAATGTTAGGCACTTTTGCGCGGATGTCGGCCAGTCGCTGCCAAGGATCTTCTTTCAAAAATCGCATCGACGTGTCAAAGGTCGCACCGCCCCACATTTCCAATGAAAACAAATCTGGAGCCAGCCTAGAATACGATTCAGCGATGTTAAGCAGGTCATGGCTGCGGAAGCGCGTTGCATGCAACGACTGGTGTGCGTCACGGAATGTCGTGTCGGTGATAAACAGACGCTTTTGATCGCGAACCCATTGGGAAAATTTCTTAGGACCTAACTCCTTCAGCTTATCTCGCGTTCCTTTGGGAATTGGAACGGATCGATCGAACTGAGGAATCGGTGCCGGCTCGCGCCGAGGAGAAACGGCTCTGCCTTTAACCAGTTCGTTTCCGTTGACGATCACATCGCTCAAGAAAGTAAGCAACTTAGTGGCGCGGTCTCGTCGAATTGGAAACTCAAAAAGAGCCGGCGTTTTGTCAATGAATCGAGTGGTGCAGTCACCGCTAATAAAAGTTGGATGGTCTAGCACCTTCAGCAAAAACGGGATATTGGTTTTTACGCCACGAATTCGAAATTCCAGCAAACAGCGAATCGCTCTTTCGATCGCATCAGGGAACCTCTGCCCACGCACTGACAGCTTTACCAGCATCGAATCGTAAAACGGATTGACCACCGCGCCCGAATAGGCTGAACCCGCGTCCAAGCGAACGCCGGCTCCACCGGGTGAGCGATAGTGCATTACCCGCCCGTAATCCGGCATAAAGTTGTTGGTCGGATCTTCTGTTGTGATGCGGCATTGTAATGCAAAACCGTTTGTCTTAATCGAATCTTGACTGGTCAGTCCAATCGCGTCGTCGGTAAGTGGCAAACCTTGAGCAACCAGGATTTGTGACTTCACAATATCGACGCCGGTTACCTCTTCGGTAACGGTGTGTTCGACTTGAACCCGAGGATTGACTTCGATGAAATAAAATTTGTTCGTGTCCGCATCAACTAAAAACTCAACCGTACCCGCGTTTTGATAGCCAACCTCTTTACCAATTGCGATCGCCGCATCGCACAAAGCGTCGCGGACTTCCGGCAACAGATTCGGCGCCGGAGCAATCTCGACCACTTTCTGATGACGCCGTTGCACTGAACAATCGCGTTCAAACAGATGCACGAGATTGCCGTGCTGATCACCTAATAACTGGATCTCAATGTGCCTAGCGTGCTCAATGAACTTTTCAACAAACACTTCAGAACTTCCAAACGCCGATAACGATTCACGTGAGGCTTGTTCGAACGCATTTTCAAATTCGTCTTCTGAGCGAACGACTCTCATTCCACGGCCGCCGCCACCGTGAGACGCCTTCAGAATTAAAGGGTAGCCCAGCGAGTTAGCTTGTTTGAGGCCTGCAGCGGCATCGGTGATCGCCGAATCAGTGCCGCTGAGCACCGGGACGTTTGCAGCTTTGGCAAGTTGGCGAGCGGAGGTCTTGTCGCCAAGACGTTGCAGGGTGTCAAGTGTCGGCCCGACAAAGATGATATCGTTTTCCTGACAAGCCTTTGCCAGTTCAGGATTTTCGGACAGGAAACCATATCCAGGGTGAATGGCGTCCACATTGTGTTCCAAGCACAACGCGATCAATGCTGGAATATTCAAATACGACTTGATCGGTTCGCCAGCTTTACCAATTTGGTACGCCTCATCGGCTTTAAACCGATGCAGAGCATAGCGGTCTTCGTGGGTGTAAACGGCAACCGTGCTGATGCCAAGTTCGGTTGCGCTGCGAAA
>CAZHCH010000182.1:0-4356 GCA_964530985.1 uncultured Pirellulaceae bacterium
CGGCTTGAGCAACGTGAGTTCTTTGATGTTGCAGAATTGCATGAACTGTTGTTTTACGTAGGCCTCGTCCTGAAGATAGTCCTTCCCCGGACGGGAGAGTCGGTTGTCTTCAAAGAGCCGCGTGGTTGCGATTGCCAATCCACGACCGTTTGCGAGCAGGTTTCCACCTTGCAGTGACCAAGGAACTAGATTGCGCGGTACACCTGTTAGGTTTGCCCAGCCTTCGGGGAACAGGTCATCTTGTTCGCGTACAGCGTCATAGAAAAAGTCCAATACCATGGCGGTGTTATTTTCGGTTTCGATCAGACGCGGGCCAAAATCCCGAAGCCAAATCGTATCCAAATTTGAATTCAAGAAACGAATGTGTGGATAGTCTTTGCCGGTCTGGAGCAATTTTTTAAGCAGTTCTGGAAATGGGGCTGGGCCACTGGATTGGTGCTTGTCGTTGTAAAGCAACAGCAGATCGGCATGCCCGCGAGTTTTCTCAATCAAGTCAATCAAGACATCGAAGTTATGCGGTTGCCAATCGCAAATGCTAAGGAGAATCGCATTTGTTTTTTCAAACTCACCGGGCAGTCGCGGATACAGGCTGTTGTTGTCTCCCTGCTTGGCAAATTCTTGCGTACGAATTTTCCTGATGCGAAGTCGCTCTGCCTCGCGAAGCTCAAGTTCTCGTATTTTTTCACTCGAAAAGGGAGTGACGATGGCGATTCGACCGTCTGGTAAAACCCGGGTCGTTGCCCCCGGCGGTAAATTTTGAATCGCTGGCTGAGGATTGACCTGCAAAGTCGGCGAAGAATAAGTGGGAATTGGTTGTGGTGGGCGATAGTGGTTCCGTTGAAATACGAATCCAGCAGCAGAGGATGCTGAAACTAGCATCAAGATCAAAGCTAAAGAAACTTTTGAAACGGGGGGCAAAAATAACCCGCTAAAATGGTTCATCGTGTTTTCTGCGTTGTTTTTAAGTGGTTGGGAAATTTAGCAGTGTATTTACAACAGCCATGGGTTTTCAATCGGTGAAGACCATGTCCTGCTGTCCGCTGGGACTGAAAACGTTATTAACTTCTATGATTTTATCACCAACGAGGTCAAGGCCAGCAAAGCTGATCTCGTTTTTGGAAATGAGTTTGGCTACATTTCGACAGATGGATGCTTGCTTCTTGGAAAACCCAACCACCGTTGCCGCGGCCGCCGAGCGAAATAGCCAGCGCGGCCAAGATCTCTCAATGGTTCGTTAGGCGTGCTGCAGTCCAAACTCTCTACCCTATCCCTAGCAAAAACGCTCTCCTGCGTCAGTTTAGCGCACAGTCAGCGTTTGGATTGCGTCGGCTTTACGGTCTACGTCCCGAGTCTGAAAACAGTTCGTAAATCGCTTGTAATTTACCGATCTTAATATTGGTAGTTGGGTTTAAACTACTGACCATCATCACGCGGCATGGTTTGAATTTTTGAATCGCTTTGCCGTTGATCGGTTTTTGAAGCCAACGCCATTACGGCTTCAGAAACTGTACTGACCGACCCTATGGCTATTTTTCCTTTTAGGAGCAAGAACATGTCCGAGCCTATCGATCGTTTTCAATTCGTCATGAATCAGCGTCGAAAATTCATGAAAGAAATGGCAGCCTTAACGGGACTGGCCATGATCAGTAGCGCCGAACTAGTTCGAGCGGCTCCGGTGTCGATTATCGGTGACCAGGCAAACCCGGGTATGAACTGGGGATCGGTCAAAGGCCGTCTCCTGTTCGATGGTGACGTTCCTGAACAAAAAGAGGTCGACCTAGATAAAATCCAATTGTCTCCTAAGGATTTGGAATGGTTCCGTTCGCTCGGCCCCATCCTGCACGAAGACTGGGTTGTAGACAAAAAAGAAAAGGGTGTCCGCTGGGTTTACGTTTGGTTGATCCCAGAAGACGTGTTTGTTGACGGCAAGCGAAACCGCAAGGCCAAGCAAACGCTAGAGATTAACCCAGCGCTGATGAACATTCCAGCCAATCAAAAGATCGTCCACGTTGATCAAAACCCACAAGGCTACGTACCTCACGCGGTTGCCATGCGAGAAGGCATGAGCTTGAATATGCGTAACAAAGGCCCGGTGCCTCACGTGTTCAAGTTCAGCGGTTTTGCCAATGAAGAATTTGCGAAAGCCATGCCGCCGAACAAAAATATTTTGATCGAAGGATTGAAAACGGAGCGTGGAGCAAATCAAATTAGCTGCCCGCCTCATCCTTGGGAAAAAATGTGGCTACGCATCTTCAACCATCCGTACTACGCGGTCACTGACAAGGACGGAAACTTCGAAATCAAAAACGCTCCTGCTGGGAAGTGCCGGATGGTTGTCTGGCAAGAATCGCTGGGCTTCAAAGGCGAAGGCCGTAACGCGAG
This sequence comes from uncultured Pirellulaceae bacterium, assembly GCA_964530985.1. Classification (GTDB taxonomy): domain Bacteria; phylum Planctomycetota; class Planctomycetia; order Pirellulales; family Pirellulaceae; genus Mariniblastus. Next base: position 2,383 of record CAZHCH010000182.1, read on the forward strand.
GTATGGAGAGGTCATTGAGATTGAAGGTGGCGCGATGAAAGACTTAGGCGAAATCAAAATCAAAGCCAAAGTCGTCGCAGGCTAACTGAGCCCCAAACTCTACCTTGAGTCTGTACTGCATTTCAGAACAGTCGGCGGAAGCTTTTTTTAGCAACCGCCGACTTTAGCGGCGGTTGAAAGCCAGTTCCAAACGAAGTGTGATGTCCACCTTCGGTTTTAGCCAGCGAGGGTGCCATGTTTACGCGATCTGAAATGGATCGATTCTATGAAGGCCCTTAAAAAAACATGCTCACGGAACTTTTCCAAAGCCACATTGGCCGCGTAAGCATGCCATCACCCAGTAGATACCCTTACCCTCAAAGCCGTGAAGCATGGCACCCACTCGCCTGATCAAGCACCTGAAATACTTGGGCGATCCACTAAAACTCCGGAAGAACCGAAAACTAAGAACCAATTGGGTACTTATACAGTGCTGCAAAAACGATCCCTAGAATAAGCCCGAAAACGCAGCCGTCGATGAAGTCGGTGATCTTTCGAGCTTGGAACCAAATTCGATTCAAAATCCCACTCGAAGCGTAAGTCAAAATGGCAACGGTACCCGCGAACCGAAATACCTTCAGGAATGTTGTTTCAGGATCCGATGGAGGACAAGCTACGTGAGTGATGTACGCAATTACGGACGACGTGACAAAAAAGAACAATATCGTGAAGACGATGTTCTTTCCCATATTCATTGGAGTATAAACGTCCAAGCAACCCACAGGCCCGGCTTTGTACTTGGCGACAAAATCCTTGTCACTTTGCGCCTGTTTATCAGTCGCGTAAGGAAACATGTAGTTGCCCGGCGGAATATTCAGCTTGCGAACCAGCTCCATCACTTCATCTTCGTTCGCCAACTTTTTTTTGTCGGTGAAATGGTGAGGCAGCACGGTCCAAGAGATGAAACTGGCCGTGTGCAAGACAAAGGTTGCGGCAACAATTGCCAGCCATAAATCAATAAAAAATTCCACGGGTCGACTCCTGTTTTGGAAACACAATACTGGCGCCAAACATCCGTTTAGCTTTCCATTAGCACGATTCTAATTCTTTGCGCAGAGACAATCAAACTTAAACAGTTGATTGTGATTGTTATCGCGGATCTGCTACAATCGTTGGCAATCGCTGTCTGCCGATACTTTGTGGCATCGGCTCAGCGAATTTCTTAGATGCCTCGTGGACGTTGAATATGCCTGTTGATTTTAGGGGCTTCCGAAAAGCTGGCTTGGAAGTCGCCGTTTTATTTTGTTTGACGGTTGTTCACCTCGACTTGCCGCAAACGGCAAACGCCCAAACAACAGACGACACGCAGCGGCCAGCGCCCAAAAACGTACTTGTTTTGTACGCCGACGATTGGCGACACGACACGTTATCAGTTGCAGGAAATTCGGTCGTGAAAACTCCAGTCCTGGATGACCTATCCAAGCGATCGGTACGCTTCACTCACAACTGTGTGACCACTTCCATTTGCTGTGTCAGCCGCGCGAGTCTGTTCACGGGGCAGTGGATGTCGGCTCATGGGTGCGAAGGATTCAAACCATTCAAAACCGACTGGAACAAAACCTATCCGGGAGTCCTAAGAGACGCCGGATACCATGTGGGGCATGTCGGGAAATGGCATAATGGGAAATTCCCCGCCGAACATTTTGATTTTGGACGGGCTTACCATGGTCGTCATTGGTACTCGCAGAAAGACGGTTCCAAAATTCATGTGACTCAGCGAAATGAAAAGGACGCGTTAGAATTTTTGCAAAAGCGTCCCGACGACAAACCGTTTTGTTTGACCGTCGCTTTCTTTGCCACGCACGCAGTCGATGGTGATCCAGATCAATTTCTTCCGCAACCCACCAGCAAGTCGCTGTACCAAGACACTCAAATCCCGGTGCCGTCAAATGCAAACGATGAATCGTTTCACCGCCTGCCCGAGTTCGTGGCCAA
>CAZHCH010000183.1:0-4301 GCA_964530985.1 uncultured Pirellulaceae bacterium
CCAACCCAGACAGCTCCACCATCGACGCCGACGCGTTATTAATGCCGGCTTGGACAGGAAACGCTTCTGGTGGCTCACTTTTTGGTCGAGGAATGAATGGAGTTGCTCACCAATCTACGCCGCTGCTAACCCATGGAAACTTTCAATATTCTGCTTGGTACCGAAACATCGGCTTCGATGAAAGTATCGTTCTTGGTCGTCGCAATCTCAACGACTTGTCTAGCGGATGGAGTACATTTGACACCGAACTCCTATTGATTCACGGTGACGCAATTGACCCCGAAAGCGGATCGCAAACTCAACCATGGGATAACCACAATGCAATCAACATGGGAATTTCCGGAGACGGACGACTCCACTTGTCCTACGACCATCACGGAAACCAGTTCAACTACATCCAAGGAAACGCGGTCTCGACGACCTGGGATCGATTGGGGGTTTTTGGTGTAGCCTCCAGAGCTGCCATGCAAGCTCTCATCCAGAACTCCCTCAACGGTGGAGCTCCTGTTGAAAGGGTTACTTATCCGCGATTTTCAACAAACCCGACGACAGGTGACATGGTGATAACTTTACGCCTTGGCGCCAGCGGAGCCGGTGATTTGTTCATCGCAAACTACGACCTAGCCAGTGGAAGCTGGAGTGAATTGCGAGAGTTCATTAGAGGGGATGACGGCGTAGCATTCACTGATAATATCGCTGCCACCTCAACTTCCAGAAACCCATACCTAAACGACATCACTTACTCAGGCGACGGAGCTTTGCATGCCTCTTTCACATGGCGCGAAACGGCCAACGGCACTGCCAATCACGACCTTAACTACATTCGTAGTACTGATGGTGGGCTGACATGGCTTAATGACTCAGATGATAACGTTGGAGAATTAGTCTCAATCCTTTCACCAGGGATCATCGCTGATTCCACCAGCGATTTCATCACGCCCTTTGTCCTTCCTTCCACGGATATCGGCGAAGAGAGTTTGATCGACGATTTTTCTGGCAACTTAAGCAACTGGACCAGTACGGTGATTCTTGACGCAGAGAATTCTGGTTCAAACACCGCTGCGTTTGAAATCAATGACAACGAGCAGTTAGAATTAGTAACAACAAGTTATAACGGAATCGAACAGTATGCGTTTATCTACGATGGGCTTTCGCTGAGTGAGGGCGAAGAGGTCCGTCTTGACGTGGCTATCCCTGCAGTAGGCAACCGAAACTTAGGGCTATATGTCGGTGGTACCGCCCCAGTAACAGGTGTTTTTGGTACAGAAACTCGCCGAGACTATATCGCTGTCTATTCTGGTACTAATAACAGAATCGCCACGAGAGGTTTTGACGGCGCCAATGAGTACAACAATGTGGAGCTGATTGCATTGGGCGCGTCATCGATTTTTATTGCACGAACTACTGCCAGTAGATTTGAAGTAGGATTTTACACAGTAGAAGATGATCGTATTGTAATTGCAACGCGAAATCCTGAATTCGCTAACGCCGCAACTTTTGTTGGACTCTATGCCGATGCTCGTGCACAAGGCACCCTTGGTACAGCGGACAACTTTCGCATTCAATCGATGGATAGTCCTTCGAACATTCCTTCAGAGGGTCCCTTGGGTTTGATTGATCGCGAGCAAACACTAATGAACCAGCAAGGGCAAACCGTGGACAGTAACGGTGGGGTTCACGTTTTGATGTGGTCTCGTGCCGATCCATCAACTTATGACCCTAGTGACCGCGCCTTTGATACAACCGAAGCCGCACATGCTCACTATTTCAAGGATCCCGTTACAGGCAACTGGACGAAAAACCTGATTCCGGTTATCGATGAAGACGGCAATATGGCCCAAGTCGGAACTCGCGGGCAAATTGCCTATGATTCAAACGGAAATGTTTATGCGGCTTACACGACCCCCGGAGTTGCTGGGGACCACGGTCGAAACTTTTACGATCCTGGGACTCTGATAATTGCTGGAGCCACCGCCGACAGCGGCTATACGGACTGGTCGATTCTCTACAGGGACGACGTGCTGTTCAATCGATTCTTTGAAGGTGAGCCACTGATTGACCAGCAACGCCTAGCAAGCGAGGGAGTTCTTTCGGTGTTTATTCAAGAAGGCAGTAGCAATTCAGGTGTCACCATGAGTGACCTGCATATTTTGGATTTCAATATTACCGATACTCCTGATGTTTTATTGGGCGATGTTAACCGAGATGGAATTTTCGATTTCGACGACGTCAGCCCCTTCGTTGCGCTCGTGCTTTCAAACGGTTTTCAAGTCGAAGCCGATATCGATGGAAACAACAGTGTCGACTTCGGTGATGTCAGGCCGTTCATTGACCTGCTGTTGCAATAAACGACCATTAACAATTCATACGGGTTAGCCGAGGATACATGTCCACTGCGTTACGCCGACCAGCCAATCCGAACTGAAGATTCGACAGTCATAGAAACAAAAAAAATCCCCACCAGAAGTGGTGGGGATGCTATCGAAATCGGTAACCACCACGGATGTAAAACAACGAGTCTGGCACTCCGCGCGATTGCTCTGTTTCACCCAAAGAAACCGACCAAAATATAAGCTCGCCGCACAAGCAAGTGCATTTTTCTAATACTGTTTGGGAAACATCAACCCATTGAACCAAAATCGAATCGCGCGTTTCCATGCTGCACGAATAGGCCGCGTCGAAGTCTGCAAGTTCAACGTATTGGGTAAATGCGATACGGTTTCCATTGGGCGACATCCATTCTGAACAGCCAACGCCAAAATACCGACAACATCCATTTGAGTATCGCCGCTTAGTCGACCCATATAATGATGCGATTGAGTTGCGGAAAAAATAATCGCACCGGACGTAAATTCGTTCTTCCGTGTACGCAAAAACAAAAAAACGAATGTCGAATATAGCCACATCCAAATTCGACGTTTTCGATTTCTAGCTCGCGAGGTTTGCAAGATAGCTTTAGTAGATCCGTCGGGGGCACTGAGCAGATCCGACCATTGCGGTGTGGAAAGTTGAGCTGAATGATCAAGTATCACCACTCGCTGGTATTTAGTGGAATGAAGTGCTTCAGCGATCGTCGGATACACTTTCGGTGTCGGCTGGTAAGTCACTAACTGCGGTCGGAGGTCAGCATTGGGATCGACCAGCCGAACTTCAGCCCGACACCTGGCTCTTCCTAAACCTTGAACTGCCAACCGAACTTGGTCATTCAAATTTCGTTGCGGACCAGCAACAACGATCAAACTAATTGACTTGATTGCCAATTCAGTCGTTTCAATTGATTCCATCAGCCCGTCCTTGTTCAATTCTTAATACCACTCCATATTCCGGTTGAGTCTGTCAAGTTGAATGACATGAGCCAAGATCGTTTTGAATTGCAGTTGCGAGAAATCGAACACTCACCCGATTGGTTTTAGAATTTTTGTCGCGAATACTCAAAATTCAAACTCTGCTTAAACAAGCGAAAACAGGCGTGAAGGTAGGCGATTCTAGGCGGTGTCCAGTAGCCCAAGCGGCCAATTATTCGTTAAATCTCTATGAATTTACTGTGAAATCCCGTTACAATGCCTCGATGCAGTGGCGTTCCAAGCACTAAATCATTTTTTAGGTCTCGATTAGCCCATTCGGATACTATAATTTGGTGCAGAGATGTCTTTTGAAGCGATAACATCTCTCTATTAGTTCCTACAAAAAAAAGCAATATCATAATATCGATCGTTTTGATAGGTTTGTGCTTGGCATTAGCTGAGCCGTTCGCTCGACAGCCAACTCATTTACTTCCGTACGACCTCGGCTGCCCACGAATTAATTCAAGCTTCTAAATCTCATCTGCTTATAACCAAAATCGAACCAACTGAAAATTTGGAGAAACACCCTATGTCATCGAAGCTATCCCGTTCTAACAAGGGTTTTACCCTTGTTGAATTACTTGTTGTTATCGCAATCATCGGCATCTTGATTGGTATGCTCCTGCCAGCCGTTCAGGCCGTTCGTGAACAAGCTCGTCGAGTATCTTGCTTAAACAAAATCAGAAACATTGCCTTGGCTTGCGTGAGCTACGAAAGTTCCAACCAACAGTTTCCTGCAGCGGTCTCTAATCGAGACGAGAGTTACTTAGTTCGGATCTTGCCGATGCTTGAACAAAACTCGCTCTACGACACTTTCCGCGCCGACAACTCCCCTGCAAATCTAACAGCTCTGGACACACTGTCAGGAAACCAAATAGATACTTTCATTTGTGACTCTACGTCGAGTGTTGAAGCCACTGCTAGTAATTTCTCTAACGAATTCACCTCTCATTACGC
>CAZHCH010000184.1:0-4297 GCA_964530985.1 uncultured Pirellulaceae bacterium
GGTTTCCATCCCAAATGCAGTTTTAATCTGCGGTGGGTAGCCGGAGTCTGGCGAGTCCAGCTACAGTGGCTGATGTTTAAATTGTTTCAATTCGTTTTTACCTACTAAAATATTTCAATCGCCATGTTGATCGTCGTCTCTCCTGCAAAAACACTCGACTATGAAACCCCGTTAGCAAGCAGCAAGAGCTCGCAGCCGTTGTTTAAGAAACGAAGCGCGGAGCTAATCAAGGTGTTGCTTGACTACACACCAGCGCAGTTGGGCAAGCTGATGTCGATCAGCGACAAGTTGGCCGAGCTAAACGTAAATCGTTACGGCGACTGGCAGTTGAAGGCCACTAAATCCAATGCTCGGCCAGCATTGTTGGCTTTTCAAGGGGATGTCTATAAAGGAATGGACGCGGCGACGTTCAAGGACAGCGATTTTGATTTCGCGCAAGATCACTTGGCGATCTTATCGGGGTTATACGGTGTGCTGCGACCGTTGGATCTAATGCAGCCCTATCGGCTAGAAATGGGGACCAAACTAAAAAATCCTGCCGGTGAAAACCTGTACGAATTCTGGGGCGACGATATCACTAAGGCATTGAACAAACAGCTGAAAAAGAATGATGGCGACGTGTTAGTGAATCTGGCGTCGATTGAGTACTTCAATGCGATTCGTCCAGATCAGTTGAACGCGAGCGTGATCGCACCGGTGTTTAAAGACTTCAAAAACGACAAATATAAAATCATCAGCTTCTTTGCAAAGAAGGCTCGAGGATCAATGGCCGGCTGGATCATTCGTAACAAGATCACCGACGCTAAGAAATTGATTAAGTTCAGTGAGGACGGGTACAAGTACAGTGCCAAAGAATCGACGCCTGATAAGCCAGTGTTTCTGCGAGGGTGATCCATTGGTGCGCGGCTAAGCGACGATCTTGGCGTTAGGCGTCCATACAAGCTCGCAGCGCAAGCCAGTGCATCCGTTCTTCACCCTGCACGGCGCGCGCCGCTTCCATCCATCCACACCGCATTGGGGGTTTTGGAGCCTGAAAGACATATTGTAGGCTCGTTCCAGCAGCAATTCCCAGTCACTTCAAACACACCTTTGTTTAAGACGGGTAAATTGTCATACTTAGGGCAGATTGAAATGGGATTGGTCCGGCCTTGTTCGTAGTTCTGCCTAAAGCCGGTACGACAAACGGGTTAGCTATTTGTTTTTTTGAGCCTGCCCCATTTTCGATTTAAATTAGCGGCCAAACATTTATACACGCCATCAATCACGGAAGAGCGAATGCGGATTTTTTTCTCGGTCGGGGAGCCTAGCGGTGATCTGCATGGCGCGAATTTGATTCGCCGCCTGAAGTTACAGACGGAAGTCGAATGCGTTGGTTTTGGCGGGCCCAAGATGGAAGAAGCTGGCTGCGAACTCAAGTTCGAACTAACCTCGATGGCGGTTATGTTCATTGCCGAGGTCCTGAAGAACATCCGCCTGTTCTTTCGGTTGATTGGCGACGCAGACAAGTACTTTGCTGAAAACAAAGTTGATGCGGTTGTGTTGATTGACTACCCCGGATTCAATTGGTGGATTGCTCGTAAAGCTAAAAAGCACGGGATTCCAGTGTTCTACTATGGCGTTCCGCAAATGTGGGCTTGGGCAGGTTGGCGAGTCCGTAAGATTCGCAAGTTTGTAGACCATGTGCTGTGCAAATTGCCGTTTGAGGTCCAGTGGTTTAAAGAGCGGGGTTGCCAGGCGACGTTTGTGGGCCATCCATATTTTGATCAGCTGGAAAATCAGGCTTACGATGACCAATTTTTAGGTGAACTTGCCAGTGACGATCGTCCTTTACTAACGCTATTGCCGGGATCTCGCAATCAAGAAGTCACCAGCGTGTTGCCGATCTTGTTGGATACAGCCAAGAGCGTGAAGCAAGCGGTACCCAATTGCCGGATTGTGGTTGCCAGCTACAACCAACCACAACAGGCGATTGCAGACGCGATGCTGGCTGAACGAGACGTGGACGTTGAGACGATGGTCGGCCGCACGCCAGAACTAATGAAATCCGCACAAATTTGTGTCGCTTGTAGTGGTTCGGTTTCAATGGAACTGTTGTACTATCGCAAGCCAACGATCATTGTTTTTAAAGTCAAACGCTGGGTCATGTGGGCACAAGCGATTTTGTTAAAAGCAAAGTTCATCACGTTGGTAAACTTGATGGTGACGAATGACATTAGAAAGAAAACGTGGGGCCCCTATGACCCCGATGCCAAGGACGCCGAAGAAGTTGTGATGCCGGAATATTTAACTACCGGTAATCCGTCGACCAGAGTCGCAGCACGAGTCATTCGATGGCTCGGCGACGAAGGACTTCGCGCCGCAAAGGTAGCAGAGCTAGACGTGTTGGCTTCGCGGTTTGCAATTCCGGGGGCGACCGATCAAGCCGCCGATTACTTGCTGCGGCAACTCGGTGTCGCTACGATCGCTTTGCCGGGAACAGATCAATTAAATGGCAATACGGAATCAGAGTCAGCGGGTTCGCGTAGGAGTGCGTGAAGCGAATACTGTTGGCATAAGCGTGTTTAGTTTGATGAACGCCAAAACAACAAGATAACTTTGTAGATTGGTTGCAAGTGTTTTTATCAGAACCAGAACAAACCGGGTACGACATTCAGTTCACTCTGTTTGGATTTCCCGTTCGGGTGCATCCACTATTTTTCCTTGCGCCATTACTGTTTGGACGTGGGTTAATTCAGGGTAGCGGAAATGTTGGCATTTCGTTGCTGGTGGTGACGTTCGTATTCTTTGTGTCGATTCTATTTCACGAACTGGGACACACATGGGCCTTTCGTTGGTTTGGAATCGATTCGCGAATCGTACTGCACTGGATGGGCGGTATCGCGATCCCTGACAGGAATTCGTGGCGGAGCGGCAGGCAACCCAGTTTGACGCCGAATCAACAGATGGTTGTGTCAGTTGCAGGGCCATTGGCCAATGTTGTGTTAGCGCTGGCGATGATCGGGATTGGTCTCGCGATAGGCGGCCACGTGGTATTGCTATCGGTACTCATCCCAATCCCTGTAATTAGTTTAGCTGGAACTGCTTTTACCGATGCGACTTACCTCCAGTTGCTGTTTTTTGCGATGAGTATTCTGAACCTACTGTGGGCAATCTTCAATATGTTGCCTATCTTCCCGCTTGATGGAGGCCAAATTGCACGCGCGTTTATGCAAAAAATTGACCCGAGAGATGGTTTGCAGAACTCACTGTATCTGTCCATTGGAGTCGCCGCTTTGTTAGCTGTGTATGGGTTGTCGACGAATCGTATTTTCATTGCAATTTTCTGTGGCTACATGGCCTATGGAAGCTGGCAAACGTTACAACAAATCTCTGGAAGACGTTGGTAACTGAGTTGTTGTAGCGCTAAGAGTCCATTTTGAAGCGTACTTTAGATAAAAAAATTGCGTTTTTTAAAAAAACTTTTTGGCGTGTCGAATCTGTGCACCAACTCTATCTGTCAAATCGCTCTACATGTTTTGTAGTTGCCGTTTCAGAAATCATGAGTACTGAATATTGCTTGTAGTTTGATGATTTGATTAAAAAACAAAGGCATGTTCAGCGTCTTCGTTCGAAATGTTGCTAGTTGTAAACGGATTTGATGCTTGCGGAGCCGTTTATGATCGAAGAAACGTCGTGAAGGCAAATATTTATGTATTTGCTTGAATTTAAGAACGAAATTTGATTTGTGGTCGGCTTGTTTGAGTGTAAGCAAGGCTTGTTTTACAGGTAGTCGCATATTGAGAACTACATTTCTAGTCTTTGAACGTCCTGTTTGAGTATTGTTTCACGTTGAAGTTCAATTTTGATTTTTGTTAGCAACTCGTTGCAATTGAAAATCAGCTAATTTTTTATGTTGAGGCTTGTTGTTTAATTTTATTCGATTCGATTTGCGAAAAGATCTTAAAATCGCATTCAACCTCAAACAAAAAAATACCGAAAAACCGAAAAACAATATTGAAAAGTTTGCGTGTTTTTTTAAAACTTAAAAAGTTCTTCACAGGTTCTTAGAAGCAATTCGGTGGAACCAACAATCATTGAAGATTGATGTGAAGCTGACATTCGAACCATTACATGGTTTAAAATTCGAATGGTGAGTTTTCTTTTTCACTGGTGGCATTCGCTAGGGGGAAAACTCTCCACGGTCTATTAACGGAGGACGTCCTGTGGCCAAGAAGAAAAAAGCTAAGAAAAAAGCTAAGAGAAAAGTGGCAAAGAAAAAAGTAGCAAAGAAAAAGAAGAAGGCTACTAAGAAAAAAGC
>CAZHCH010000185.1:0-4187 GCA_964530985.1 uncultured Pirellulaceae bacterium
AGCGATCGTGTAGTTGGAAGCCGGAGCGGAGGTCTTGCATCACGGTGTTGGCAGGATGTTCGTCGCTGGCTTGCATTTGCAACGCTTGGTGGAGGTTGGGGTCAAACGGCTGGCCAACGGCATCGATTCTTTTGCAACCATGGTCTTCTAAGACTTTGGCAATCTGCGCCGCCACCATGACAACGCCTTCGGCGAGCCCGTCGGCGTTGGGTTCTTGTTCGTAAGAATCAATTGCACGCTGCAAGTTGTCGACGGATTCAAGCAAACCATTCATTAACGGAAGTGATGCGTACTTCATCTGGTCCTGCATGTCGCGACGAGTACGCTTGCGGTAGTTTTCCAAATCTGCGTGGGCCATCAGGACTCGTTTTTCAGCGTCTGCAACTTGGGCTTTCAGCTGATCGACTTCGGAAAGCTCTTCCACTGGTTCGGTGATTGTCGCTTCGGCTTCCATTGCCGCGTCGATTGTCTCGTTAATGTCTTCGACGGGAGTGTTGTTGGTTTCTTGATCTTGTTCAGGATCGATTGGTTGGTTTTCGTCGCTCATTTTTATTCAACTCGTGTTTGGGTGAGGTGACTGACCCGGTTTGTATTATAAGGGCATTGTTTGTAGCTGTTCCTGGTCCCGCCTTGAGGCGGGTTACAGGCTAAAGCCAGTGCTACAAGCTTGAGCCCACTAGGTTAACTTTCTGACGATGCAAAGTAGTCCGTTATACGTTGTAAGAAATTTTTCCGTTCGGGCAAGACTTCTGTCTGTTCAAGCTCTGCCAGTTTCCTTAACAATTCTTCTTGTTCGCTGGAGATTTTCTTGGGTGTTTCGATAAAGGTTTGCACGAGCAGGTCGCCGGTCAAACCACCTTTTGGATTGGGCATTCCTTTGCCAGTGAGTTTGAACACTTCGCCGGATTGTGTGCCGCGAGTGATTTTTAGTTTGTCGCGACCATTCAAGGTAGGGACTTCGATTTCGGCTCCGAGAGCAGCTTGGGTGTAGCTGATCGGCATTTGCAGGATTAGGTTTTGGCCGTCTCGGTGAAACAATTTGTGTCGTTTGACTTTAATGAAAACGTAGCAGTCGCCGTTGGGGCCACCGTTTCCGCTCGGTTCGCCTTCACCACCGATCCGAACTCTCATTCCGTCGTCGACGCCTGCAGGTATAGAGACTTCCAGTTCGACTTTGCGAACATTCTGGCCTGCTCCTCGGCAGTCGGGACAAGGGTCTACGATCATCTGCCCGGCACCGCGACAGACTGGGCAGGTTGTTTGAACTCGAAGAATTCCTGCCGATTGTAAGACTTGTCCGCGGCCACCACATTGCTGGCAACGCGCAACTTCGCTGCCAGGACGGTTGCCTTTTCCTTCACAAGTATCGCAGTGTTCATTGCGACTGAAGTTGATGGTCTTGTCGACGCCTTTGGCGGCTTCTTCGAGCGTCAGTGTTAGATCGGCGCGAACATCTGATCCACGTCGAGAACGTCGTCCACCGCCACCTCCTCCGAAGATATCTCCAAATCCGCCACCTCCGAACATTTCACTGAATGCACTGAAGATATCTTCTGCCGAACCGAATTGCTGCCCTGCCCCATCGACGCCTGCGTGACCGTATTGGTCGTAGCGGCTACGTTTGTTGGGGTCGTTGAGAACTTCGTAGGCTTCGGCGGCTTCTTTGAATTTACGACCGGCCTCTTCGTCGCCTGGATTGCTGTCAGGGTGGAACTTGAAGGCCAACTTTCGATAGGCTTTCGCGATTTCACGTTCGGAGGCGCCCTTGGCAACCCCTAGCACTTCGTAGTAATCACGTTTGGCCATGGTTAATCAGTCCATTGTTCGTCGTCGGCAAGTCTTGGTGGGACCGACTAAATTGTTGTTTTAAAAAAACGGACCACTTGCATTAAGTGGTCCGTTTTGTTTTCAAAAGAACTTTGCGTGGTTCGTCGAATGAAAATGAACGGTTTGTAGTACCGCCTTAAGGTGTAAATTTCAAGGCTGGTGTTACGAACTGATCAAATCAAGTCGGTTAAACCACTACGCGACTACGCCTTCAACGCGACGCTTCTTTTTGTCCTCGTCTTCAAAGTTCGAAACCATCGCGTCGGTGGTCAGTAGTAGACCCGCGATACTGGCGGCATTTGCTAGAGCGGTACGAACAACTTTTGCTGGGTCGATAACGCCGGCTTTGAGCATGTCCACGTATTCGCCAGTGAAGGCATTGTAGCCAGTGTTTTTTGGTTTTCCGGAAACGATGTCAGCGACGACTGAGCCATCAATGCCACCGTTGCTGGCGATCTGTCGGATCGGAGCGTCGAGGGCACCAAGGACGATGTCAACGCCGACCTTTTCGTCGCCTTTGGCAGTCTTGCGAGACGCTTCAACCGCTTCTTTGCAGCGAAGCAGAGCCACGCCGCCACCGGGCAGGATGCCTTCTTCGACGGCTGCGCGAGTTGCGTGTAGAGCGTCTTCGACACGAGCCTTCTTTTGCTTCATGTCGGCTTCGGTTTCAGCACCGACGCTGACAACTGCAACGCCACCAGCGAGTTTCGCGAGGCGTTCTTGAAGTTTCTCGGTGTCGTACTCGCTGTCAGATTGTTCGATCTGTTTGCGAATTTGTGCGACGCGAGCCTCGACCTCTTTTCGAGTTCCGGCTCCTTCGACGATGGTCGTGTTGCCTTTGTCGACGGTTAGTTTCTTTGCCGTACCTAGTTGGTTCAGTTCAATCTTCTCAAGCGTCACGCCAAGGTCTTCGCTGATTAGTGTGCCACCGGTTAGAACGGCAATGTCTCCCAACATGGCCTTACGTCGATCACCAAAGCCTGGGGCTTTAACGGCACAGACGTTTAGTGTGCCACGAAGTTTGTTCACGACCAGCAATGTCAACGCTTCCGCATCAACGTCTTCGGCGATGATCAATAGTGGTTGACCGGTCTGACCAATTTTTTCGAGGATTGGAACGAGGTCGCGGATGTTGCTGATCTTCTTTTCGAAAATCAAAACCTTCGCGTTTTCCATTTCGACGTTCATGTCGGTTGGATTGTTGACGAAGTAAGGCGAGATGTAACCTTTGTCGAACTGCATTCCGTCAACGTAATCGACACTTGTTTCAGCCGTTTTGCTTTCTTCGACCGTGATCACGCCGTCCTTGCCAACACGATCCAATGCTTCGGCAAGTAGTTCGCCAATGACTTGATCATTGTTTGCACTGATAGCACCGACGTTGGCAACTTCATCTTTGCTGGAGACGTTTTTGGCCATGCTGGTTAACTTTTCAACGGCAGCTTTGACCGCGACATCGATTCCACGGCGAACGGCGGTTGGGTTTGAGCCAGCAACGATGTTGCGGAGGCCTTCTTTGTAGATCGCACGCGCCAGAACGGTCGCTGTTGTGGTGCCGTCACCGGCCAAGTCAGAAGTCTTTTGAGCGACTTCGACGACCAATTTGGCGCCCATGTTTTCGAAGCGATCTTCCAGTTCGATTTCCTTTGCAACGGACACGCCGTCTTTGGTAACCGTTGGAGCGCCGAAAGATTTATTGATGATCACGTTGCGACCGGTTGGCCCCATCGTGACGGCAACGGCATCAGCCAAAATGTCGATTCCGCGGAGCATGCGTGCTCTGGCGTGATCGTCAAAAAGCAGTTGTTTCGCCATTAGGTTGTTCCTTAATATAAATCCAGCTTGTCAGAAAGCTAGGAAGATCAAATGGTTGAATTGGATGGAAGATCGGGGTGACATTTAGCCGATTGAATCGGGCTTAGACTACTTTGGCTAGGATGTCGGATTCGCGAAGGATCTTGACGTCTTTGCCGTCGACTTCGATTTCAGTTCCGCCGTATTTGCCGAAGATAACTTCGTCGCCAACAGTGACTGAAAGCTCGCCGCGTTCGCCGCTGTCTAGCAATTTGCCAGGACCGACAGCGACGACAGTGCCGCGTTGTGGTTTTTCTTGGGCAGCGTCCGGTAGCACGATGCCGCCAGCGGTAGTTTCTTCAGCAGCCATTGGCTCGACGACAATACGATCATCAAGCGGTCGGATATTGATTTTTGCCATGGTAATATTCCTTATGTTTTTGGTTGTTTGTTTTTTAAAAAGGTTGGGGCTGAACTGGGCCGCAGCAGGATTACTACGGCTTTTTAAAAGTGCAGATCAGCGAATTACATCATGCCCGGCATTCCCATGCCGCCCATGCCTGGCA
>CAZHCH010000186.1:0-4179 GCA_964530985.1 uncultured Pirellulaceae bacterium
GCGTTGGCTACTGCTCAAAGCGAATGTCCCTGTACGAAACAGGCTAACATGGCAACAGCACACAATGTTACTCAAGCGACCACCGTGGCTTACGTAACAGCTCCTAGCAACCCTGCGGACGATTCAGACATCGTCGATACGGCGGTTGCTGCTGGAAAATTCAACACACTGGTAGCAGCAGTCAAAGCCGCAGGATTAGTTGAGACGCTCAAGGGTGAAGGGCCGTTCACCGTTTTCGCGCCTTCAGATGAGGCATTTGCGAAGATCCCTGCTGAGAAGTTGAAAGAATTTTTGAAGCCGGAAAATAAGGCAATGCTTCAAGGTATTCTGACCTATCACGTGGTACCGGGTAAGGTTCTAGCGAAAGATGTGGTTGGCCTCACAGAAGCCAAAACTGCCAACGGTCAGACATTAGACATCAAAGTGACCGATGGAAAAGTGTCCGTTGATGATGCGAACGTCGTGGCGACAGATGTTGTTTGCAAGAACGGTGTGATCCACATTGTTGATGCCGTTATCATGCCGAAGGCGGACATCGTTGACACCGCCGTGTCGGCAGGCAAATTCAACACGCTCGTTGCGGCGGTAAAAGCAGCAGGCTTGGTGGAAACGCTTAAGGGCGACGGGCCGTTCACAGTTTTTGCTCCAACAGATGACGCGTTCTCCAAGGTTGATGCCGCAGCGATTCAAGACCTACTCAAACCAGAGAACAAAGAAAAACTGCAAAGCATCCTCACCTATCACGTCGTTAGCGGTAGAGTTCTGGCTGCGGATGTAGTCAAGCTAACATCAGCGAAGACTGTTAACGGGCAAGAGGTCAAAGTAGCTGTCGCCGATGGAAAAGTAACGGTCGACGGAGCCAAAGTCGTAGCAACCGACATCAAGTGTGGCAATGGTGTCATTCACGTCATCGACGCTGTTGTCATGCCAAAGTAGCCGGCTTTGTCGCGACTGTTTCGTAGTTGTAAAAGTTGCTAAATCGAGTGTTGAATAAGGCGGGCTTGAGTTCTTCAAGTCCGCTTTTCTCGTGGCTGTTGGGAGATCGCCTCCTATCAATTTGGTTCTTCCGGGAATTTAGTGGCAACTAGCCGGGATTGCCGGTGGGTGCCATGTTCACGCCTTGGTAAGAAAGACAAATTACCTAGTGAAAGCATGCTTACGCGATCGAGGTAGCAGGTCTTTCGGCTGGCGTGAGCATGTTTCGTTTGGCAAGACAAGGGCCGGTTCTTGATTGTGTAAACATGGCACCCGCGTTACTAAGATCGGTAACTAGATTGGCGTGGCTTCGCTACTTGGCTTGATGGAATTTTTCGACATGTTGCCTTAGAAGGTCTTTGCCGTAATCGTTGCCGTTGGGAGTTCGTATTACGGTGTGAATATGATCGCGAGTCGGATCTCGATTGGTGTGTGGAACAGATATTGGCCCTTGGTGGTCGAATTCGATCAGAATGACTGGGCTATGAATCCGGTAGTAGAACACCGCGTCGTCGGAGGTTGATCCGACCCATGCGAACCACGTCGCGCCGAGGTGCTTTTCGACTTCCTGCATCTTCACTTGTCGGTTTGTGTCAGGCTTTGATGGGGCTCAATTCGTAGATGCGTTAACATCCACAACGACGCGGCCTTTGATCTTTCCTTTAAGTATATCCCCACAGAGACTTGGGACTTCATGCAGCGTTGCTGGGCGAATCAATCCGTCAAGTTTGTCCAAAGGCAAGTCCGCCGATAAACGTTGCCAAGCACGTAGACGGTTATTATACGGCTGCATGACGCTGTCGATGCCTAATAAGTTTACACCGCGAAGCAAGAACGGAATCACACTTGTCGGTAGCTTCGCACCACCCGCAAGACCAACCGAGGCTACTGACGCACCATATTTCAGCTGTCCTAGCACACGAGCTAACATTTCCCCTCCAACTGCATCGACGCATCCGGCCCATGTTTCTGATTCGAGCGGTTTCTTGGGTGCGGTATCAAGTTCGTTTCGAGCGACGATCCGACTCGCACCAAGTGACGTTAAATAGGCTGCGGCTTCTGGCCGACCGGTAACTGCCGCAACCTCGTATCCGAGGTTACCAAGAATTGTGGTTGCGATGGAACCGACTCCGCCAGCAGCTCCGGTAACCAATACTTCGCCTTGATCCGGTTGTAGTCCGTGTTCTTCCAAAGCAATAACGGCGAGCATCGCGGCAAAGCCTGCTGTGCCAACTGCCATCGCTTGTCTTGTCGTCAAGCCATCCGGCAACGGCACGAGCCAGTCGGCATTCACACGAGCTTTCTGTGAGAAGCCACCCCAATGCGTTTCGCCGACACGCCATCCAGTGAGGACAACTTTGTCGCCAGGTTGATAACGCGAATCATCGGTGGCCTCCACGGTGCCCGCGAAGTCGACTCCCGGCACGTGTGGATATTCTCGTACGAGTCCCCCATTCGCTTTCATACACAACCCGTCTTTGTAGTTCACGGTGGAGTACTCGACGGCGACGGTGACATTGCCCGATGGCAACTGGTCATTGGTCAACTGTTGTACGGCAGCGGTCAAGTCGCCTCGGTCGTTCTTTTCGATAACGATGGCATTGAATGACATTTTGGAGCCCGTATGTTTTGTCTTATTAACTGCAGAGTCTTGAAATCGACGCATCTGGCTCAAACAGACCTAGTGAGTTCGGCGCCCATGCCGCTTCCACCAGCCGCAATGACGGCGACCTTCGTTTCGTTTTGCATCTGGATTTCAATTGGTCCCTTTTAGTTTAGCCTGACGAACCGACGTTTGTTTCTGCCTTCTTACCCCACAAGGAATGATCGACCGAGAACCGTCCCGCTCCTGTCAGCATTAGCGTCGCGTAGACGGCAAGGTAACATGCGGCGAGTTCTTTCGTCTTCCACGGATCGCTGCCGTGGACGACAAACAACGCCACGACCATCGTGAAAGCCAATGGAATCGCAGCGAGCCGTGTCGCAAATCCGGCGATGACCAACAAAGAGCATCCTAATTCGGCAGCAATCGCCATAATGAGGCTCAGTTGACTTCCCATTCCGATCGGATCGGGAAACTTGTCAGCCATTTCGCTGAAGCCGGAAAGTTTCTGCCAACCATGAACCAGCATAAAGCTGCCGAATGCAAGACGAAGTACCAGTAGTCCCGCAGACAATAGAGTTTCTTTATTCTTCATCATCATTCCTCAATTAGTAGATTTCCATTGTAGGTATTTACTCAAAACACGACCGCCAAGTCTGATGATCGCGTCCTACCGCTTGTGCGAAATGGCTTTCGTTGTTCGCTGCACAGTTACTGATTTTGTCTTTTGCTAGGAGCGAGTCCTTCGATCTTGTCGAAGTCTGTTGGCTGTCACTTTTCAGCTTTATTTTTTGCGTGTTCTACGTTCCTAGTTTTCAAAGACAAATTACTTGTGGACGAGGCATCTCCAAGCCTTTGTTTACGATTTGGTAATGCTGGCCAGTCTAGCTGCACGTTCTAGAACAACCGGTTACCGTTTCGACCTCGTACTTTTCGGGCTCCGGCTATTCGAGCGTTAGGGAAGTCGCGAAGAGCGTAGTGGCGGGCTTCCAAGTTACTGCGAGCGAAATATTGACGAACGACGTAGTTACCATTGGGTGCGTACAAAGTAAGTTCCCATGTGTCATTGTTGTGCAGGTTTGAGATCAACTGCGTCGCCTCGCGTTGAGCGGCAACCTGTTCTTTTTGGATTTGAGTTTGCTTGATGACCATCATGTCTTTCAAGTAAGCCATGTCCTCGTCGTTAAGTTCGTTGATGGCAAACGCTTTCCGAATTCCTTTTTCGTTCTCAAGCAAGACTCTGGTCGCGTTCACGTCGATAACTTTGGCGTCAACTTTCATGGACTTGCCGTTGACAACCAGTGTCCATTGATGAGCGTTGGCCGTGGATGCGAGTCCGATGACAAGCATCGCCAATGTCATGGTTATGATTTTGGTGAACTGCAAACTTCGCATCTGTCTCGTTTTCATCTCTTCGACTCCGTTTAAGAAAAGTTTGTTTCTTCTATTGAGGATACCGGTTTGAGCGAAGCGTCTTACAGGTGTTTAAGCTTTTCTGGAAAATACAACGCTGACCCGCCTGCACGTTCGCTTGATCTGTTAACCAAGGAAGCTTTTCAGCATCCAAACCGTTTTCTCGTGAACTTGAATTCGGCTGATCA
>CAZHCH010000187.1:0-4154 GCA_964530985.1 uncultured Pirellulaceae bacterium
CAATCGAAGTTTTCGAACAGGCTGTTGAAAACGTTAAGCCGCACATCGAAGTCCGTTCAAAGCGCGTCGGTGGTGCTTCTTACCAGGTTCCAATGCAAGTTAGCCGCCAGCGTCAACAGTCGTTGGCAATTCGCTGGTTGCTCAACGCCATTCGCGACAAAAAAGGCCGACCGACTCACCTGACTTTGGCTGATGAGTTGACGGCAGCTTACAACCGTGAAGGTGCTGCGATGACCAAACGCGAAAACACCCACCGCATGGCAGAGGCAAACAAAGCATTCGCTCACTTCGCTTGGTAATTTTCAAACACAAGAAACCGCTTTGCTTCAACCAAAGCGGTTTTTTTGTGCGCCGAATTAAGCACAATCAGTTTAACGACAAGCCGGAAGGCGACGGCGCCAATCCAAACAACACCGATCCCCCAACCACTGATTGACTTTAAGCCTGAACCAAGCCAGACTTCACCACTCAATTAACCTTAGTTCCTTTCCGAATCTCAATTCAGAATCCCATCACGTGTCATGGCCCGTAAACTACAAAACGTTCGCAACATCGGCATCATCGCACACATCGACGCTGGCAAAACGACCGTAACCGAAAAGATGTTATTCTTGTCCGGCGCCAAGCACCGCTCGGGTAAAGTCGACAGTGGGACAACGACCACCGATGACGACGAAGAAGAGCAAAACCGTGGGATAACGATCTACAGTGCCTGTGTGACCTTCGACTGGAAAGACGTTCACATCAACCTGCTGGACACGCCTGGGCACGTTGACTTTACCGCCGAAGTCGAACGTAGTCTACGTGTACTCGACGGAGCCGTTGTTGTTTTTAGCGCCCGAGAGGGTGTGGAAGCTCAGTCAGAAACCGTCTGGCGACAAGCCGATAAGTACGGCGTGCCCCGGATGGCGTTCATCAACAAACTCGACCGCGAAGGGGCCGAATTCGAACGCGTATTCGAAGAAATTAAAGCTCGTCTGGGCGCCAACCCTGTCGCCATTCAATTACCTGTCGGTGAAGGCCCAGCGCACGTCAACAACCCCTTCCGAGGCGTTGTCGACCTGATCAAAATGCGCTACGTCACCTACGCTGACGAAGGGCGCGAGCAAAAAGAAGCCCCGATTCCCGAGGAGGTGCAAGACGAAGCGGAATTCGCACGCGAACAAATGCTCGAAGCGCTATACAACTACAGCGACGAAATGGCCGAACTTGCCTTCGAAGAAAAACCAATCCCCAACGAACTAATTCGTGAGGTCATCCGCCAAGCCACCTTGGCTCGACACATTCAACCGGTCGTCTGCGGTTCAGCTTTGCACGGCATGGGCGTCCAAGGCGTTTTAGACAGCGTCAAATACTACCTGCCCAGTCCGCTCGACCGACCGCCTGTGGTTGGAACGGCACCGACGAAGAACCCGGACAAACCTGCCAAATCGGAGTCTCGCAAACCGGATCCGAAAGAGCCGTTCTGTGGTTTGGTTTTCAAAATTCTTCCTGCTAAAACGGGCGACCTATATTGGGTCCGTGTCTACAGCGGCACGCTCAAAGGCAACTCGCGCGTTTACTGTCCATCCAAAGACAAAAAAGAAAACGCGGCTCAACTTTGGCAAATTCATGCCACCAAAAAAGACCGTGACGGACAAGTCGATGAAGTTGGCTGCGGTGAAATCGTCGGTGTGATCGGGCCTCGCTTTGCGGTCACAGGAGACACACTATGCGATCAAAAAGCACCGATCCTACTAGAGCAAATTGAATTCCCTGAAACCGTCATCGAAATGGCGATCGAACCCGAATCAACCGGCGAACGAACCAAGCTTGCCGAAGTGCTGGAATTGTTGAAGCGGCAAGACCCGACTTTCAAAGCCAACGAAAACGAAGACACTGGCCAGACTCTGATCGCCGGCATGGGCGAATTGCATTTGGAAGTCATTAAGAATCGTTTGCTTCGTGATTTCAACTTGGACGTGAAAGTTCACAAGCCGCGGGTATCTTATCGCGAAACCGTCAGCCAAGCGGCCGAAGTGATGGGGGAATGCCATCGGTTGGTTAATGGTCAACAGCTGTTTGCCAAGATCAAAATCCGCATGGAACCCGATGACAAGATAGAATCCGGCGTCGCCGTGCGTAGTCGCCTACCCGTCGATTCGATGCCGATGGAGATGGTTCAATCGGTTAAAGATGAAATCAAAGCTCGCGGTGAAAGCGGCGGAGCGATTGGAAGTTTCCCGCTGACTAAAATTCGCGTCACATTGCTGGACGCCGAAGCGACCGAAGAGTCAACATCGATGGCGTTTTCAATCGCCGCAGGAGAAGCCTTCGAAGCCGCGCTCAAAAAGGCCGCTCCTCAACTGTTGGAACCGGTAATGAAGTTAACCGTGACCACCCCCGAAGAATACTACGGCGAATTCGTCGGCGACTTGGCTCAACGCCGCGCCCAGATCGTTAGTACTGACACCCACTTAGCGACCACGACTATCGTCGCCAACGCTCCGCTGGCCGAGCTGTTCGGATATTCAAGTGCCATGCGATCGTTATCGCAGGGCAGGGCAGGCAGTTCCATGGAGCCGCTCGAGTACGCTCCCGCCCCCCAAGACGTCGCCGACGGCTTCGCGATTTAGACGCCCGGCAAGCACCCAATAGATGGATGGCCAATCGTGCTGCAATCCACGCTCTGGCGAGCGTAGCTACGCTCTTATTGTTTCGCCACAAATGTGGCCGCCGCGCATAGCTGTGGGTGGAAGCCCACAGAAACATCATGCCTACAATTAAAGCCCCGAATGGGGCGATCGCAAGCCCAAGCAAAATCAAACGCTCAGCCAGCCGACCTCGGCTTCAATCCACCGAAGAAAGACTAATGATATCTGTTGTTCATCGTCTGGAATCAATATCAGCCAGCACCTCCAGAGAAAGATTTTAAAGCTCCCGCTTATATGAACCTCGAAAAACTTGAAGAATCTGTTCGCAATATCGTCACCAATCTGGATCAAGACGAATTTATTTTTCAGCTACTGCGTGCATACGACCTGCCAAAAGCTTCGATCACGCGACTGAAGAGTGGACAATACAACCAGTCTAAGAATGACGATGAGGTGTTGTGGAAAAAGAAGCTTTTTTTTCGACATGAGACAGAAAGTGATTTACATGAATGCATTGATCGACTGAAATCCGAAAAGGTCGTGACTCGACATTCACCCCGGTTCATCATTGTTACTGACTTCGAAACACTATTGGCCTTGGACACGGTAACAGGTGATACGATTTCGCCAAAGATTGGAAAGACTGCCGACCACGTTGACTTCTTCTTGCCTTGGGCGGGTATGGAAAAGTCGCAGATACAAAGTGAGTCCCTGGCTGATATCAAAGCCGCCGAAAAAATGGGGCGGCTGTATGAGATGATCTGCGGATAGAAATGATCTTCCGTTTCAAAGTTGCCGGGTTCAATCAGTTGAGGTGCGGTCAGCATTTTCCAGCTCCGACGGCTTCCAAGTAGTTTTATGACTTCTGGTCTCAACGCAGGAGGCCAATTGGAAATGTTTTTCAGGTGCTAATTTTACCGCCAGCTCTATAAGCTTGGTTTCAAGTTAGATGGCTTCCGCTGGCCTTGGTTTCGGACGTTGCGTTTCCTAGCCGGTCGCAGGTTTTGCTTGGTGACCGCTTCGTGAAACGTCAAGGTTTTGGGAGGCAGCTTGGCAAAGGACGGAATCGGGCATGAGAGGCAATGCAACGAACCACCCAGCTTGTCCATTGAAGTCATGTCAATCGTTTTTACTGAGTGCTTTGGTAATAGACGCCGATACGTTTTAATCGCCTCTCGGAGGTAGGCCGGTGGGTCGGATTGGTAAGTTGGTATCAGAACAAGACGATCGGTCAGGATGATGTTTGTATAGGTGCTCCAATGTTGGATCCGTCGAGGCGGAATCCAAACTCGTTCAACTCGTAAAGGCTGCCCATCAACGTTTACTCGTGAAAGTAACATAGCGTTGTCATCCAAGATACGAGCGTTTTGAAGATCAAACTTCGGATCAAGCTGGGCTACCAAAACAAGATCTTTGGCGAGGAAAGTAGCAAACATGTCGACATGGCGAGTCAGCTCTTGTTCCAACGGCTTGAGCAACGTGAGTTCTTTGATGTTGCAGAATTGCATGAACTGTTGTTTT
>CAZHCH010000188.1:0-4150 GCA_964530985.1 uncultured Pirellulaceae bacterium
TTCGCAGCCAGCAACTCTTTGGAGACCTAGATTATCAGGGAAAAGCCAAGCGATAGCGCAGTAGATTGGGATGCTTTTACATGCGTGTTCAGCTAAACATAATTCACTTGCTGTTGATCGTTCCGACCTTTTTGGTCGTTGGCGTTATGCTGGCTAGCAGCAGGCTTCCGTATTACTACTGGTCGCGGGCCTTCCACGAAGTAAATCAATTGTACTCGACGATACAATTGGCTTCCACTGAAGCGGAAATCTCACAACAAGCGATTGAGGTTTGGCTCGACGGATCAATGGGCAACAACCACCGTCTCAGAGCGAGCTTGGGCGAATCTCCTGATAAGGATCCATGGGGAAATCCGTATCGGTGCGTAGAAAGAAGTGTCGATGGTAAAGATCGTCTGGGTGTTTATTCGCTTGGGCGAGACGGTATAAGCGAATCTAATGGGAACGACATGGACGATCTCAATTCGTGGAGCGACGACAGTTTTCGGTGGTACCAGAATGACATCAATCGACGGGAGCGAATTGATATAGCCGTCCAAGCAGGAGTGATCACCGCTTTGCTGTACGGGTTTTTCTTGCTTCTTAAGGGGGCCGTTGGGCCGGATAAAAGTTCGGGCAAGCAATAGTAGGTGCTAACTGCCAAGAAGCTTAACGGCCTTCTGTTCTTGCTGAATTTTGGGGTTCATAAAAAAATCTCGACTACTTTAACTAGGCGTCTATTTCCCGTAACGCGTCCAACAACGCTTCGTACTCACCCTTGCAGCACGGGCATTGCTCTAGGTGTCGTTGAATGGCTTGCATGCCTTCGGAAAGCTCTCGGCCTTCGAGTGCGACTTCAGCGAACTCGGCAACCTGCCCAACGCAGTCGCCGCAATTGATTTGATCTGGCTCAGTCGTAGCGATTAGACTAACCAGAGTCTGAATTTGATCTTTTGATAACAGTGACATAATATTTCTCTCTATGCGAAGACTGAATTGAATTCTTCAGCCTTGTAGCCGGCTTGTTCAAAACCATGACGAAGTTTGACTCTCGCATCATGAACCAGTTTGTAGACAGCATTGCGAGTGCTGCCGGTTTTTTCTGCAAAAACTTCAACAGGCATTCCGTTTAACAACGCGTGCATGGCATCACGTTGTTTGGGACTCAAGTTCGTTTCAATAAGTTCCGTCAACTTGGACAGGATTTTGTTCTTTTCGTCTTCAATTCCCGGAACGGGCTCCGGAGAGGCAGCGGGTTCAAATCTCATGCTGTCGGTCAGGAGTTGGTCCATCGAAACATCTTGAAAGTGTTTCCGTCGCATTTGGCTGATCGCCGTCCTGACCGCAATCGTCATCGCCCAAGTCGTAAACTTGCTTCTTCCTTGAAACGTATCCAGCTTGTCGAGGATTTTGATCATTGCGTCTTGCACGACATCCTCTGGCTGAACCTTGTTCCCATACCGATTCCGGCACGTCGCCGTCAAGCCACGAAGAAGGATGCGATTCAGTTCTGTAATTGTCTGATCGCGAATATCATCGGTTGATTTCAACCGTTCCACCCAGTCGTCGTTTTTAACTATCGCCATACTTTTTAGCTCCGGCTCAACCCAATATTAGGCCTGTGAGATTGGTTTGGTGTCTTCTAGCAATTGTTTTGCTGTGGCCATTTGATCGTTTCGCCTCGGGATGTGCAATGATTGTTGAAAGGGAATGTCTTACGACTGAGCGGGGGACTCTTGTAAACGTAGCAGGTGGCACTTGAAATTCAGGCGTCTTAACGTCGTATTTCGCTTGTGTCTTGCTTTGGATGTTGTGATACAGAAAGTCTTACGGAAATCAAATAAAACAACTGCTTGCGGTGTGCAAAACCGCTGTTTAAGCGGAATTTGTTGCTTTGAGATGGAACGCGACCATAAAATTGACGCAGAACCTGAAATCTAACCGGGCAGTTCGTCGAGTTAGCTGAACTGTTTCTAGTATCTATTTTAGCAGGGGCTAAGTTGGTTCACTTCGGAGGGAAACCCTAAAGGCATTACCAGGAACACACCACGTAAAAAATGCTAGGCTTGTAGCGTCGTTCATTACCAATAAAAAAATCTCCTGTGATGGAAGCATCACAGGAGATTAAGTTGATTGGTGTCCGCTGTTAACAACGGGGACCGTTTGGGCTGAGGCTCGTTTTACTCAAGCAAACCTGTGTAGTTTCGCATTACCAAGTGGCTATCGATTTTCTGAACCAAGTCGAAGGCAACACTGACTGCGATCAGCAATCCAGTACCACCATAGAAGCTAGATACCATGTAATCGACCCCCATCAATTCCGAAATGATGGTTGGGACGACCGCGATCAATGCTAAGAATGCAGCTCCCACATACGTGATCCGTTCGATGACGTTTTCGAGGTAATCTTCTGTACGCCGTCCAGGTCGGTAGCCTGGGATGAAGGTGCCGTTGTCCTTCATGTTGTCAGAAATTTCTTTGGTGTTAAAAGTAATCGCCGTCCAAAAGTAGCAGAAGAAATATATCATTCCGATGTATGCCAAGGTATAAGCCATTGATGTTGGGCTCTGCATTACTTGACCAATGTCACTCATGATCGACTGAAATGTGTTTGTTCCAGAGCCACCAAGGTAATTAAAAAATAGTGGTGGAACCATCAGCAATGACTGAGCAAAGATGATCGGCATCACGCCGGCTTGGTTGACTCGAAGCGGCATGTACTGGCGTGTCCCACCGTATACGCGGCGACCACGAACGTGTTTGGCGGATTGCGTAGGGATCCTGCGCTGTCCCAATGTGATAAACACCACTCCGACCACCACCCCGACAAATATCAATGCCAGCAGAATGATTTTTTCGAGTCCGATCGTTGAAGAGTTCAAACCTGTCAGACTTAAGCTTGAATTGCGCAACAAGCCGATCAAGGCTCCCGGCATCATTGCAACGATGCCTGCCATGATCAGCAGGCTGATACCGTTACCAATACCGTACTCATCAATTTGCTCGCCCAACCACATCAGGAATACCGAGCCACAAGTCATGATCAAGACGCCCGTGATTTGCCACGACAAAGGCAGACCATTGGATCCAATTTCGAAGCTATCGGCGATTAGGTTTTCTTCGAAAGGGATGTGCGTCATCATGAGCATGAAACGCAAGTATAGGTAAGACTGAACGACACATAAGACAACCGTTAGGTAACGAGTGTACTCGTTGATCTTTTTGCGTCCGGCTTCACCTTCTTTTTTAAGATCTTCCAATGGTTTGTAGACGGTGCCCATCAGCTGCAAAATAATCGAAGCCGAGATATAGGGCATGATCCCCAAACCAAAGATTGTCGCTTGGCTCAACTGGCTACCGCTGAACATCGACACTTTTTGGAAGAACGCACCAAACGTGCCGTTGGCAAGGTTCTTGGCCGATTCCGCGATCTGTTCTTGATCGACGAATGGCATCGTGATTTGCCAACCGATACGGTAGATCGCCAAAAGACCTAGCGTCAGCAAGATCTTTCTACGAAGTTCGGGGATCGTCCAGCAGATTCGAAGTTTTTCTAACATTGCAAAATCGATTCTTGTAAGGCGACTGGTCAATTTGGACACGCTAGGTCCGCTTCCAGTCACCTTTAGATTATTAACGTGGTAACGCCGACTTAAATTTTAAGCCGGCGCTCCCGAATTGTTTCAAATTTTAGTCAAAAGCTAAAGCCCGATAGTCGTTGCTTAGGCTTTTTTAGCAGATTTTTGTTTGTTCTTTACCACTGCCTTTTTGCCTGGAAGGACAACACATGTTCCTCCAGCAGCCTCAATCTTCTTTTTGGCGGATTCGCTAAAGCGATGGGCATTAACGGTAAGCTTTTTGGAAATTTCGCCTTTGCCCAAGATTTTAAGGACTGAGTAGCGATAGTTAGCCAAAGCCTTGGCCTTAAGTGACTCCACGGTCACCTCGTCACCAGCGGAGAAATACTTCTCCAGATCAGCAACATTCACTTCGCCGATTTTGAGGGCGAACTTGTTGTTGAAACCGCGCTTGGCGATCCGGCGGATCATCGGCATCGCTCCACCCTGAAAAGTTGGGTGTTGTGAGTGACCTGAGCGAGACCGCTGCCCCTTGTGTCCTCGGCCTGACGTCTTGCCTAAGCCAGAGCCAGTACCGCGACCGAGTCGCTTGC
>CAZHCH010000189.1:0-4052 GCA_964530985.1 uncultured Pirellulaceae bacterium
CCGCTCGGTAGCCAGCGATGTTAGCCATCGAGCTCAACGCGTCCAGCTTTTGGGCTCGTGAGATTCGCGGTACGCAGTCCATCGCCAGCGCGGTGATGTTTCGGCGGCGGAGTAGTTGAACGTGCTCGGTGTTGGTTGCCGGCCAGAGGAAGCTGACTAGCGTTGAACCCTCCGGTAAGTCGTTGATCTCGTCGAGCGTCGGCGGGTCGACTTTTAGCGTCAGGTTAGATTTTTCTAACACCTCGGCTCGTGTGCCGACGGTCGCACCGGCTTGGGTGTAAAGTTCGTCGGGGAAGTTGGCCAGTATTCCGGCGCGGGTTTCCACCATTACTTCGTAGCCCAGCTTGATCAGCTTCGGGACCGACTGTGGCGTCACTGCCACCCTGGCCTCTCCTCGGCCATTCTCCTTCAACGCTCCAACAATCATTCGGTTACCGCCATTCGAGTTAAGACACAGCTCTAACTATCCTAAGTAGCTTGCGACGGTGAAGCAACTGCCACAACGGACGGATTTCGCGGACGGATTTCGGTGAAGCGTTTAGCGGTCGACATCGACGATAAAAAGCACTATCAAAAACGATCGCCTGCCGGGTTGTCGTTAAACTGATTATTGCGACCGTATGACATTGGGTCTTAAAAGCTCTTTCCAATGCATTCTTTTAACCCTTAACTGCGGTCAAGGTATTCCAGTTTCAGCGGGTCATCGCTGGTGGGATCACCGACGCGGATGGCGATGGTGCCGTCGAGCACGCGTTCGATCAGGCGGCCAATCATTTCGGCTCGCCAACCACTGGCAAGAGCAGGTTTATCTTTGGGATTGATCATGCCTAGTTTCCATGCCGCCATGGTGCGAACATCGTTCGCTGTGCCAACCAGCGACGGTGCAATGTTTTGGTCGCGGCAAACGACGTTCAAAGCGGTCGATAGAAACTGCCCCAATAAACCAAGGTTGGTTGATTTGCCTCGTGGTAACCGTTTGGGCAATTCGTTTTTTGGTAGTGAGTTCGCCTTTTCGATCGCCGAAGCAATCAGTGGCAACATGGACCGGTTCACGCGATTTTCGAAACCTCGAATTGCTTTCAAACGGTTTACTTCTGCACTGCGGCGTTTGGCAAGTTCGACAATTAAATCGTCGGGCAAGATTCGTTTTGGGGAACGGTTTTTTTCTGCTGCCACTTCATCACGAGTGATCCACAACTCCCGGACGATTGCTAGTGCTTCTGGCTTCAAATTGCTGATGCCTGACACTCGACGCCACTGCGGTTCGTCGTGCGTTTTGCATAAGTTGGTTTGCCAAGCCTGCACTTCGTCTTCGAACCACTCGGTGCGATTGAGTCGGTCAAGTTTTCCAGAAAGATTTTCGTAGAGTTGTTCTAGGTGAATAACGTCCGAAAGGGCGTAGGCGATTTGGCGATCCGAAAGTGGGCGAAGTCTCCAATCGGTTCTGGTCTCCCCTTTGTCGATGGTTTGTTTTAGTGACCGGGAAACCAAATTGCCATAGCTGATTGGATAGTCGTCGCCGACCATGCCGGCGGCGAGCTGAACATCGAAGAGCCTTTTTGGGTATGCCCCGCAGGCTCGGTAACAAAACAAAAATTCTTCGCGGGCGGCATGGGCCAAAGTAATATGGTCGCCATCAACTAAGAAGTTCCAGAATGGCATCAGGTCGGTGATCGTCATCGTGTCGATAATCGCATACACCCCGTCGACCGCGACTTGCAGCAAGCAGAGTTCAGGGCGATAGCGACTTTCGGAAACGAATTCGGTGTCGAAACCTACGATCTTCGCACCAGTAGACGCTTGGCAAAATTTTTGTAGCTGTGAGTCGCTATCGATGTATTGAAAGTCGGCGGAGGCCATTAAAATGCGGTCTGAGGGTAAGGCGGCGAGTGCAGCAGTAGTTGTGACAAGCTGCAAGGTTTTATGGTCACCGAGATAGCTTATTGAGTAGCCTTCAGGTTAACTAGATCGTCAAAATTTTAATAGAGCGAGTTTTTCGTGGCGAATGCGTCAATTTTTAAGAATCCTGCTGATTCGTTGTTTCGCCCCCAGAAACGCAGCGGACTGCTGGTTAGTGTTCGAAACATCGAAGAAGCCGAGTTGGTTTTACGACAGAACGTAGAGGTTTTGGACCTTAAAGAACCGCTTGCTGGCGCGCTAGGTGCCGTATCCGATAGGGTGATCGAACAAGTCCAGCGGTTGGTGAAGCGGTTTGCGCCCGAGCGAAGACCTAAGCTCAGTTTCGCATTGGGTGAGTTGGTGGATTGGGATTTTCAACGTTGGCCTTGTTTGCTGGATCGTTTCGCCTTAGACCAGATCGCTGGATTTAGCTATGTGAAGATTGGTTTGGCAGGAACTCAGCAATGGAATGACTGGCCGTTCGTATGGAGCGAGTTGTTTGCTGGTTTACCAGATAATATTCAGCCAGTCGTTGTGGGGTACTTGGACCGTTTCCCAAGTAGTACCCTTTCCAATGGTTGTTGCCCACCGATCGAGCAGTTGATCAAATTTGCCAAAGAGCAACCTCAGGTTTCGACGCTCTTATTGGATACCCACGACAAGCAAGACGATTTGTTTGCCAGCATTGGCGATCAACGATTACATGACGTCATCGCTATGGCGGCTGACGCCAAATTGGCAACCGCAGTGGCAGGGTCAGTCAAAATTGACATGTTGCCTCGAGTGATTCAAGCGGGGGCCAGTTTGGTTGGCGTCCGTGGAGCCGTATGTGGCGGGGATCGAAGCGGGCAGTTGAGTGAACAAAAGCTGATTGATTTTCGCCAGCAGCTGGAAGAGATTAATCGAGCCGTGTGATGACATGAGCCGCAGGGCTATCGCCGGCGATAGTCCATGGTTTTTGCAAGGGCAACGGCGGCCAATGCAAAATAGCTAGCCCCAAAACTAAACCGTGGCAAATAGTTAACTGAATAAATCAGAAACCACGTTCCCATCATCGGCGACGGTAAACGGACGGCCTGATGGCGAGACCACTTTTTTGGTCAGGGAGAGCCCCATGCAAGTTGCGATCGTGGCGTTAAAGTCTGTCACGCTAACCTTGTTTTCGACTATCTCGCGACCTTCTTTATCGGTTTTGCCGTATTTGATTCCACCTTTGATTCCACCCCCGGCCAGCATACAAGTGAACGCTTGCGGGTAGTGATTCCGGCCATTTTCGCGTTCGGCAAAAATCTTTGGCGTGCGTCCAAACTCAGTCGCTACCACTACCAGCGTCGACTCCAGCAAACCACTGGCCTCTAAATCCGCCAACAATGCAGCCAACGCTTTATCGAGTACGGCGCCTTTTGATTTGACTTGTTCAAAGTTGTTGCCGTGTGAGTCCCAGCCACCGTCAGTGACTTCGATAAACTTGACACCGTTTTCGACCAATCGTCGAGCCAACAAACAGCCTTGGCCGAACTTTCCGCGACCGTAACGATTTCGCACTTCGTCTTTTTCTTGAGTCAAATCAAAGACCGCTAGGTCCTTGCTCTTCATTAACGATACCGCTTCGTCGTACATTGACGCGTAGGCGCGGGCTTGCTTGATATCGAATTTCTTGGTGAACCCAGCGTTCATGTCGTTTAATTTTTTCAGCCGAGCAGCGAATCGACCTTCGGTCACATTTTTGTGGAGTTGGCTGTTTTGTAAACCTGCTTCCGGATCGCCGATTGGTAGCGCCGCGTGTTTGGATTCAAAATATCCAGCCCCGAGCCCCGAGCTGCTCCCGCCGATTTTTACGTTGGTAGGAAGCGTGCGATTGGATCGCTCAAGCATCCGCGATGACCAAGCCCCTAAGTCGGGATGTTGAATTGTGCCAAGTAAAGGATAGCTGGTGTGCATATAGTAGCGACCATGTCCGTGTGATCCCTGCGTCGAGTTCATCGAATTGATGACCGCCACGTTGTGCATCTGCTTGGCTAGTGATGGGAAAAATTCGCTGATCATCACCCCGTCGGCGCTGGTCTTGATTGACTCAACTGGCCCCTGCGTTTCCGCTCCCGGTTTGGTGTCAAAGGTGTCCAAGTGACTCATGCCGCCGTCCATGTACAAAT
>CAZHCH010000190.1:0-4037 GCA_964530985.1 uncultured Pirellulaceae bacterium
CCATGCTGTTGCCCGCAACCCAGCAAGTTATGCGGGCTCAGTTGCGAATTGAGCGTGAGGTCGATGCCCTGCTGGTCATCGAAGCCTTACGAATGCACGCCGCAGAGACGGGGCGTTTTCCAGAAACGTTGGCCGATGTTTCCGTCGTTCCTGTTCCTAACAACCCGGCAACGAGAAAGCCGTTCAAATACCGACTTGATGGCGGAACTGCAGTGCTTGAGTTGCCCAAGAGCGATGGGGTTCCTATCGCGAAACGATTCAAAGTCTCATTAAGGGGAAATAACTAATGAACAAAGTCCTATCGATTATATTGGCCGTTGTGTTTTTTATACCCTCGGCTGTCGAAGCGCAGAACGCTCGGCTGTTGCAAGGATCGCTGAGTACCGAAGATCTGCTGGCCGTGGGCTACGTCGATTTGCAGGCAATCGACGCTCAGGCTTGCCTCAAGTGGGTCAAAGATCAACAACTGGCCCCCGATCAACGCGTTGATGAATTAAAGCCCATGGCGATTTTAGCCGGGGAGTTCCTTGACCAGATCACCAAAGCCGGCGCGGAGCATGCTTTGGTGTTAGTCCGACAGGAAGACCTAAGGTTTGATGGTAGACCTCTGTTTGCCGTTTCCGTAGCACCCGATCAGCAACCTCAAAAAGTTCTCGACACGCTAAAAATCACTTTAGGGATGATGCGGATCGAAGACATAGAAATGGAAGTTCACAACAATTTGATTCTCTGCGGAACGGCAAAGCAAATTGCGTCTGCAAAACTCAAGCCAACTGTTCAACGAGCCCGCTTAGCTGCTGCCTGGGAGAAGTTCACGGGTCATGACGCGGGCGTCATCTTGGTCGGAAATTCAGATACTCGCCGAGTCATCAAAGAGCTGTGGCCGCCGTTGGATGCCCCTTTCGCCGCGATGACAGGAGAATTGGTTGCAGAGAAAGTCGTTAGCTGTGGGTTGACGGTCGAGCTTCCCAATGATCTTCAGGCCAAATTAGTCGTCCAAACGTCAGAGGCGTCTGCGGCGAAGCAGATTTGCGAAGCTCTTGTGCAACTGAAGGAAAATCTCTTGGGTAGCAAGAGTGAGTTTTCTGCCATGGTGCCACCGGTAGTCGGGAAAGCTGCGACCTCTATCAAACCGGTTGTTCTTGGTACCGATGTGGTTGCGGATTTTGCACCGGTTTTGAACAACCGAGTTCTACTGGCGGACATTATTGAACCGTTCGCAGCGGGCTCACGCCGTACACAGCGCATGAATAACATGCGCCAAATCGTACTGGCGACGCTCAATTACGAATCGGCGAAAGGTTCTTTACCCGCCAGAGCCAATTTTACTGAAGATGGCAAACCACTGTTGAGTTGGCGAGTTCATATCTTGCCGTACATTGAAGAAAACGAGCTATACGAAAGATTTAAATTAGACGAGCCTTGGGATAGCCCCCACAACATTAAACTGCTCCCCTTGATGCCTGACGTCTATGTGGATCCTTCGTTCAAACAAGCTCGGAACAATCAGGCGGGAAAGACACGTTTTGTGGCACCGCACGGAGAAGGTTGTTTGATGTCGGGCCAGAAGGGGACCACTTTCAGGCAAATGGCCGATGGCTCCAGCAATACGATTGCCGTTGTCGCCGTGGTTCCGGAAGCCGCCGTTGCGTGGACCAAGCCTAGCGATTGGAGTGTGAACTGGGAGCACCCCAAACAAGGTCTCTTTAATGATAAGCACCGTGAAACCATCTTCGCACGAGCCGATGGTTCCGCCGATGTGTTAAATTCCGACATTAGCGCTCGAACACTCAAAGCACTCCTCACGATAGCCGGAGGCGAGGTGGTTCCTTAAAGACGTACTTTTGGGCACCGACGCGAAAACCAGAATCCGTCATTGCACAAAAAAACCGAACCAGAAGCAAGTTCTGGTCCGGTTTGTATGCTACCTACTACTAATTAACTTTGATTTGCCACTGTATGAAAGCTGGGTTGTCGCAGACGCATACAAGGTCACAGTGTTCTACGGAATCGGTTCAGACGATGAATTTTTCTATAACTCTATTTTTGTTTTAGGCCCAAAGGGTGACTGCTTGAAGGTCAAGAGTTGCGGACAAAACAAAGAGGTCGACAAAATAAAGGCGTCTGGAGCGACTGGCACTTAATCGGCGTAAGTCCTAGGCGTGAAAGAAATTTGGCGACGGTCAGCCTCTCTTTCTCTTGTCCGAACATACATCTTTGCCTGGTCAACTTACTAGTATTTGCAATGCTTGCTGACTGTCTATAATTTTGTTGAGTTGAAATTGTGGTGTGTTCAAATTTTGCAAGGGTTTAACAACGGCTTAATTTGTTATCTACCGGAACTAAGTTTTTTTGCTGATCTAACTTGCCTTGAAATAGGATTTAACCGTGGCTTTCTCTAGATTTCGTTTGAGAATCGTTTTGTCCGCTATCATGCTCACGGCGATCTTGTCAGGAATTGCAACTGCCCAGATTAGTGGAGTCAGAGCAATCGCCCTGGCTTCGTTCACGCCGTCTTCGCCCGATGTCGTTGTAGATTTTGAGATTGATAATCCATCGTTTGACGGCTTTAGCACCTTTGGCATCGATGCTCCCTCGATCAATGACGCCGGACAATTGGCGTTTTTGCCAAGGATTCCAACAACACAACTTTTCCTCCCTGAAACACTCGTGGCCACAGAGTCTTTTGGGCAAATCGAAATCCTTGCGAGTAGCTTCCGGGAAAACAATATCCAGCCAGACAATATTTCCCTGACGGCGGTTGGGGCGCCCGTTATTGGAAATAATGGTGATGTCGCGTTTGGAGGAGGATTCGTTACGCCAGAAAACGGCGGACTTGGTGATCCTGGGCTTTTCAGGTCTTCAAATGGAATTATCACCGCCACGGCTTTGGGAAACGCGCCCGTTGCCGGAACTCCATTTCAATATACGAACGATGGTTTTTCGAGCGTCGACGTTAACGATTTAGCGAGGTATTCCTACACAAGTTCAATTGTTGATGACACTGGTGAAGTCACAAATGCGGTCTTCGCCGAACCTTTGAGTGGGTCCCCGAGAATAGTAGCGCGTAGCGGTCAGCAAGCGACTGCCACAGGTTCGACTTTTTTAGGATTTGGCGACACTGAAATTAACAACTCGGGAAGAATTCTTTTCAGCGCAGCTTTGGAATCCGATGGTCCAGGAGGGAGCCAAACTGGTATTTTCCGCGAGCAGGAAGATGGGCAGATCGAGGCCATTAGTATTGGCGGTGATCTAGTTCCAGATCAGCCAATCGAAGGGGCTCGCTTCGGCAATCTGTTTATAAATAATATCCGCCTAAACGACCAAGATGACGTTGTGTTTCGGAGACAGGTAACGGATGCCTCAGGTTCCAACATTGGCTTTGGCGTCTTTCTCCAGTCCGCGGGCGAGCAACTTCAAACCATCTCTTTGAGCGGCGAATTGGCCCCCGGAACGGAAGGTGATTTTCGCTTCGGTGGCGCTTCTTCTATTGAACTCTCGGAAACTGGTGAGTTGGCGTTTGCGTCTAGTTTGGTCGGTGTTGAGACTAACGAGCCGAATCAATTTGGGTTGTTCACGACTCGAGATTCGGAGGTCGAACTAGTAGCCCGTACTGGAGATACGATCCCAACATCAAACAATGAGTTTTTTACCTTTCAGGAACTAAGCATAAATCGTCGTGGGCAGATCGGATTTCAAGCTACTCTTTCTTCCAGTGGAAGTTTTTTGAATGATTCTGGCATTTTCATTTTTGATCCGCTGAGTGGTTTGCGAGAAATCGCCACCATCGGTGATTTGGTCGATGTCAGCGAAGATCCCGCAACCACAGACCTTAGAGAGATCAGTTTTCTGCGTTTGGTCGATGGCAGCGTCAATGCGTTTGATAACTCACGGGATTTCTTCAACGACCGCGGACAAGTCGCTTTTTTAGCATCATTCACTGATGGTACATCTGGCCTGCTCGTTTCTGACCCTATCTCGGTTCCAGAGCCATCGACTGTTTGGGTTGTTGGTGCAATCGCAATACTCGTGACGTC
>CAZHCH010000191.1:0-4027 GCA_964530985.1 uncultured Pirellulaceae bacterium
ACACACCACCACCGCCACCGCGACCACCGACTCCACCGCCGCCGAATCCACCGCCGCCGAATCCACCGCCACCTAATCCACCGCCGAATCCACCGCCGATACCTTGGTTACCACCACCGCCGAATCCGCCACCACCGCCGAATCCGCCGCCACCTAATCCACCGCCACCGAATCCGCCGCCACCACCGCCGAACTGACGGACAACAGGAACCGCAGAGAACGCTTCTGGCATTTGAATCGCCAAAGGCTTGTCAGTTAAGTTTTTGACGAAGAAGTTTGAATCAGACGAACTCTTCGCCTTGATGACCACCTCTACTTCACCACTGGCAATTCCGTCATACATGTCGACGGGTTCAAAACCTTCAACAGGCTCTTGAGTTTTGTAGAATCGTCCGAGCCGCCTAGCTTCCGCCTTTTCCGCTTTTAAGGCAGCTCTTTCTTCCTTGGTGCGCGTCTTTTTCGGTTCCTTGATTTCTTCCAGCGATTGGGCTTCGCTAGTTTCGGCCTCTGCGATTGCTGGGCTGGTCTCGTCTTGCGCGTTCGCAATAGATACGACCATCGAACACATCAACAGTGCCAGAGGGAATTTAAACCAATTCGTCATACTTGTTCTCATAAGAAGAACTCCTTGATATGGAAACCGAAGCCTTGCCCGCGTCGGTCTGATCCCATGGGGAATAAACGGCCTAGCGAAT
The DNA here is from genome assembly GCA_964530985.1 of uncultured Pirellulaceae bacterium. GTDB lineage: Bacteria > Planctomycetota > Planctomycetia > Pirellulales > Pirellulaceae > Mariniblastus. The sequence goes on from CAZHCH010000191.1 coordinate 696, forward strand.
CAGCGCATAAAATAAACTACACCGATTACACGATTTCTATGGGGCCTTGTTGCTTAAATGATAGTCGCCAATTGCAAATGAGCCAGCGAAAAACACGAGCTTTCAAAGGCAAAATCCATGAAAACATTGTCGCTATTGTCGCATTACACACTGGTTTTCATGATATATCGGTTGAAAACTAGTTAATATCAAAGCCAAACCGAAAAAGCCGATTGTCATGGTTTGAGAGACAATTTGGCTGGCAGCGGCAATTCTGGTGTACTCGCCATAAAATCTTCCGAAGCGACAACCGCTCTCTAGGAAAAATTAGCCTCAACAGCCTGCAACTGATTTTGCCCGCCACCCCGCCAATTTCGCTTTGGCGACCGCATTCTCATGAGGCAGGCAGTAGCCGCCTCGCGCCGCTGGATGCGAGATTCCTCAGTAACGATTATACTCCTACTGCACTTTCGACGTTATCGTTTTCGTTGGCGATATTCCGTCAGTACCATCTTCTCCGTCGACGGAAAAAGTCGCTCGTCGCTCTCCAATGAAAAGCAACACATTGAATACATCGGCAACTAAATTCTTCGGACTCCAAAGTCGTTCGCCCGTTAAGACTTCAACACAGTTCTTAAAAATCAGTTGTGGAGTTTTAGGCATCGCTTGTTTGCTATGCTTGAGTGCTGATACTGTTTTCGCTCAGGTTTCGGTCGTTGGACGCGAGCGAGTTACCGGCACTGTAACGTCAGTGAAACCCGGTGGCATCTCAATAAAGTCCTCCTCGGATGAGACTACGAATTACCTGATCCAAGACAAGACCGACCGGGGCGTGGTGGTCAGCGGTTTCAATGTTCCGATTGGTAGTACCATTCGCGTTACGGGAAAAATCCCGATCAAGCTGATCGAGCAAGGTATGGTCGTAAAGGTATCATGCAAGCTCAACGCATACGGAAAAGTTGAATCAGAGGTTGATTCGGTTGAGCTTGTCACCAATGACGAAGCTGAGACACCGCCAATCGATGTGGAAGCGATCCCCAAAACCAAAGGAGCGTTTGCCGAAGCCACCGTCGTTGGCCGCGTGCTGTCTTTTAAGAAAGATCGACTGCAACTTAGCGTTTCTAAGTCTGACTGGTTCAAAAAAGAACGACTGACACTGGAAATTTCCGAAACAGCGTCTTTGGTAGTCGATGACAACAGCTTGGCTCGGGTAGTGCCTGGCGATCAAGTGGAAACTGCAAACGCTTGGGAGTTCGCCAGCGGCGAACGAGTCATCAAGGCCATCGAGATCAAGCTAACGGGCTCGCGAGACGCACTCACCAAAAAGTTCAATGAACAGCTAAACAATAAATTCAGCCACCTCTCTGACGAACCGCGGACAGCTCGCCTTGAACGTTCGGCTCACTTTGCATTGCACACCGACATCTCGGATCGCCAAGCCAAAGTGTTGCTGGCAAAACTCGAAACGATGTACGATCTGGTTAGCGGCTACTATCGAGCTCGACCACGGGGCACGATCGAGTGCTTCGTCATTCGTGACTTAGCGAAATGGGCGGGCGAACCGATTCCGCCTGACGGTCAAGCCAAAATCCTCGAAGGAGCCGGCGTCACAATCTCATCGGTAACTCGTAACAAGGCTCGATCCATTGTGTATTCTTCTGATAACCAAGGAATCGCTCAGCACGAAGCCGTGCATGCGTTTTGTGTGCAAACGTTCGGCAGCACCGGGCCGACATGGTACTCCGAAGGCATGGCTGAAATGGGACAGTATTGGAAAAAAGGCAACTTGGCTGTCGATATCTCTCCGTACGTCGCTCAATACTTGACTACCGCCAAGCCAAAAAAACTAAAAGAGATCGTGGCTCTCGGGCAAAAAACAGGCGATTCATGGCAGGCTTACTCGTGGCGCTGGGCACTCTGCCACCTGCTGGCCAGCAACCCAAATTACTCGAAACGCTTTAAGACGCTCGGCATCAACCTAATGAAAAAACGAAACGATTCGTTTGACCAAGCCTTCGGACCAATCGCGAATGAAATCTCGTTTGAATACGACCAGTTCGTTGAAAACTTTGGCAACGGTTATCGAGCAGATTTGTGTGCGTGGGATTGGAGTGCCAAACCGAAAAAGCTCTCCGGTAGCCGCAAAGCCAAAACGAAAGTAAATGCCCAAGCAGGATGGCAAGCTACGAAGGTGTTAGTTGCTGCAGGAACCACATACACCTACGAAACGACTGGTAAGTGGCAGTTCGAGCCGACCGGCGAAGTTGACGCCGATGGTTCTTCGAGCGGACAAGGGCGTTTGATCGGCGTGACTTTAAAAGATTTCAAGCTGAGCAAACCTTTTGAGCTAGGTGCCAAAGGTGAATTTACCGCCGAATACGACGGACAGCTGTACCTTCGCTGCCAAGACGACTGGTTGAACCTCGGTGACAACAGCGGAATGGTCGAGGTGCAGTTACAGCAGAAAAAAGAAAAGTAGGTTGAGCCCGCGACGGATCGAACTATTGACGTCGGCGCCTCAGACCAACAAGCCCGCCGAGTCCCAAACTGCCTCACTCAAAAGTCGCTAAACTGCGTCGAACAAATGATATACGCTTTCGTCCTAGCGACGACGGCGTACAAGTAATGCAAGGCTGCCAAGACTCAACACGACTAAAGAGCCCGGTTCTGGAACACCCACACTATCCGCAATTGTGAATACAAAAGCTTCTCTGTTACTACCACCGCCCAAACCTTCAGCAATGATTTGAGTTGTACCGGCTACTGTGAAGCTGCCAAAGTCAACGGCCGATCCAGAGGTAGCCCCTCCATTTTCTCTGTTAAACTGGAGGGCATTAGTGCCATTGCCACCAATGGTTGCACCGACGACGCCCGAAGCATCAAAGACGCCCGTGTTTGACGTGAACAGCACACCCTGATTGTCTCCAGAATTGCCTAAGTTGCCTGGTCCTGGAGTAGGTGAAACAGTGAAGTCAACGAGCGAACCGAAATCGATGGTGTACGCAAACGGGTTATCGTCGTTGGTTTCATCGGCCTCAAATATACCCTCTGCTGGAACTCCGGTTAATGTCCCATTGGTGCGTGTTACCGTGTAGTTGATGATTGTGCCATCGGATTGCGTTACTGATCCACCATTAAAATCAAGGACCAGGTCAGCGTTTGAAGTTGATACGTTAACAAGTGTAAAAACGGCAATAATCGCGGCAAGAAATATTTTTTTCATAGTGCTACCTCTATTCGGAGAGGGGAGGGAACGAATTGATTAAGTAAATCAACGGTGGCATGCAAATTCGCGCAATGGCAGAAAAAACAAACAGTTACTTAGATTCTGTATTCGGCGTAATCTGCGAAAA
>CAZHCH010000192.1:0-4025 GCA_964530985.1 uncultured Pirellulaceae bacterium
TCAAGGCGGTCGAACTGTCTCAAACGCACCGCCCAATGGCGGCGGCGATTTGCGCGGGCGGTGTGTTTCGTTACATGCTTAAGGAGCCAGAGTTGTTTGGCGATTGCCTTGAGTCCATCGTTGCCGGATACCACATGGGGCTTCAGTCAAAAGCGCTGCTTTCCATGAAGTGGGAAGAACTATGGGATCGCGACTTGGACGATTTGCGAGAACGATTGGGCGTTGTGCCAGTCGGACCGCATGGAGGTAAATTATCAGTCGACTTTTCGCCTCGGTCATCTGCGGTTGCGGACAAAGAAGCCAAAGCGGCAATCGCCGAAGCGCTCAAACAATTCACGCAGGCAAACCCGGATGCAGTCACTAGCGATGAAGGATTGAGCGACCATCACGACATAGGCCATTGATTCTCGTATAGTAAATTTTTAACTTTAATCGTTCGAGAGATACCTTGAATACTCCCCGAGACCTTGTGAATATCACGCCGCCGGACTGCAAGTTCTCGCGAGCAGATTTTACTTTCGACCGTGTCATTAAGACGACGACATCGATTTGTCCGGAATGTCTAGAGAAAATCCCGGCAGAGGTTGTTGAAAAAGACAACCGTGTCTTCATGCTCAAAACTTGTGAACAACACGGCGACTACTCCGCGTTGTTGGCGTCGGACGTGCGGCACTACTACGTCGCCGATCCTGCGGTCGAGCAAGTCGCTTGTTGCTGTGGGCCAAGCCAGCACTGTGGTGACCAAGTCGAAAATCACAGCTGCAATATGCTGATCGAGATCACTCAAAGCTGCAATTTGACTTGTCCTACTTGTTACGCGGGTTCGTCGCCTCAAAACAAATCGTTTATGTCGATTGAAAAGTTCGAAGAAACGCTCGACGGTTTGCTCGAAATGGGCAAAGGCGAAGCGGACTTGATTCAACTGTCCGGTGGTGAACCAACGATTCATCCGGACTTCTTTGCGATGCTGCAAATGGCGATCGACAAAGGGATTAAGCAAGTTTACATCAACACCAACGGGCTGTTGCTGGCCAAGTCTGATTTTGCAGATCGGATTGCTGAGCACGGACCGAAGGTTTCTATCTATCTTCAGTTCGATGGTTTCAAATCCAGTACCTACGAATCGTTGCGTGGACGAGACCTGACCGAAACAAAACGCAAGGCACTTGAAAACTGCGAGCGACTGAAAATCAACACCGTTCCGATCATGACGTTGACCCGTGGAATTAACCATGACGAAGTCGGCGAGTTTATTCGATTCGCAACGACCAAGGTCAACAGCATCCGAAAAGTAATGATCCAGCCAGCGATGTATTCGGGTCGATACGACAACCCAATGCTGGACGATCGTTTGACGCTCGCGGACGTTGCAAAGTTGATCGTTGAACAGACCGATGGTGTATTCTCTGAAGACGATTTCACCCCGATTCCTTGCTCCGATCCAAACTGTTTCAGCATGGCTGCAGCAGTTCGTACCAAAGAAGGCCTGACACCGCTTTCTCGTTACTTGCCACGGTACAGCCAATGGGCCGAGGACGGCATTAGCCAGTTAATCGCCACTGTTTCGGATACCTTCGACAGTGCCGGTAGCCTCGGTGACTTGTTGCAAAAAGTCATGGGTTCGTCAGCGGTTGCCAACATGGAAGAAGCCGCTGTTGATCGCTTGTTGGAACTGGTCGGTTCATTGCCGTCAGAACTAGGTACTCACGATTCCGAAGACTGGAATTCACTATTCGCGATCGGAATCAAACCATTCATGGACGCTTACACTTACGATCAAGATCGAATCGACAAGTGCTGCGTTCACATCATTTCTGCCGAAGGAAAACCGGTTTCCTTTTGCGAATACAACGCCATTAATCGGCCGACAGGAAATCTATAATGACGAACGAAACTGCTGCTTGCTGTGCTCAATTTTATGAACAAGATTGGGTGCAAACAATTCTTGGTGATAGCTTTCATCCGGGCGGAATTGATTTGACCAAGCGTTTGATCAACAGCCTAAACATCAGGAAAGGCGATCGAGTTCTGGACGTTGCCTGTGGGATGGGAACGACAACGCTATTGGTCGATGAGCAATTTGAATCGTGTGTCACTGGCGTCGATTTTAGCGAGCACAATATCCAGCGTGCGCAAGAGATTGCATCAAGCAAGAATGCTTCCGTTGAATTCAAAATCGGTGATGCGGCGAACTTGCCGATGGACGATGCGTCGGTGGACCATTTGATCTGTGAATGCGCGGTGAGCACTTTTGCTGACCAACCGTTGGCAGTGAACGATTTTTACCGAGTGCTCAAGAGCGGTGGAAATCTCGCTATTTCAGACATGGTGTTAAACGATAAGCTCCCGGAAAAACTAGAAAAGCTACTTGCGCCGTGGACTTGTCTGGCCTCAGCGAAATCAGCCGCTGGATACCAACAGTTATTGCTTGATGCCGGGTTCGTTGTCACTAGCTATTCGGACGAAAGCCAAGCACTATTGGACTTGGTGCTCGACATGAAAAAGAAGCTCCTCGTCGCGGGGTTGGGCAAGACACTGGCCACTGCCGATGGGGTGCCAGACGTTTTAGCTTCCTTGGATATCGCCGAACTTAAGTCACTACTGGACGAATCAAAACAATTGGTGAGCGAAGGCGTTGTGCAGTACTGCCGCATGACGTTTGCTAAGGATCGACCGCGAATGGCCGACAAGTCGGAACTATCGATCGCACCAACGAGTAACGAGCAATGCGGCCCAGGTTGCGATTGCTAGTTTGTAGTGCTGGCTTTAGCTGGTATTCCGCCCAAGGCTGAGCTGGGACGCTTAGGATCGGTCCAGTGTTTGTCACGACAAAGAATGGATTTCATGAATAAGCTTAATTCGATATCGTCAGAGGAGATGCTGCGTGCCATTTCGAAGCACGAAGTATTCAACGGTTTCGAAGGTGCTGAATTTGGAAATTTAGCAAACACGTTGTCTTATCAAACGGTCACCAAGAACAGTCAAATATTCGAAATGGGTGACCAACCCAATTTGCTCTATTACCTGCTTGAAGGAGCATTGACGCTCAAGTTTCCTGATAACTCGATCATCCAACTAGCTGAAGGCGAGCTGATTGGTGAGATCGGCGTGCTAAACGGTGATTTTAGATTGGGAACCTTAACTGCGAATGCTGATAGCGCCTTGATTGCGATCAATAGCGCTTGTTTGTTTGATCCAAATTGCGTACCGCCTCAGACGGGTCTTACGATTATTCGTAGGTTAGGCAAGCGAGTGACCAATTATTTGCGATCGGTCCAGCAAACTTCGACGCAAGATCTCATCGCACAGGGCGAGGGTGAATTTGTCGAGTTCAAATCAACGCTCCGGTGGAACCTTAAAGCCGAAAAGAAAGACAAAAACATCACTCATGCTATCACCAAAACCATCGCAGCATTTCTCAATTCTGATGGTGGAATTTTGTTGGTAGGAGTGGCGGACGACGGCGAGGTGTTAGGGCTTGATGCAGATCGTTTTGAGAACGAAGACAAAATGCTGTTGTTTTTGACCGATACAATTAAAACACAGCTAGGAACGCTTCATTTAGATCACATCAATTTCCATACCGAAACAATCGCGGATAAAAACGTGTTGCGCATTGACGTGCAGGCCGGTAGTGATCCCTGTTATTTGTCAAAAGAAAAACTGGATCATTTTTATATCCGAACAGGCCCTTCAACGACCGACCTGCGATTGTCCAAGCTCTTTGATTATTTAAACAAACGATTTGTGTAGCCATTTGAAAATCCCAGTAGCCGGACTCGCCCGAGTTTGGTTGTCGCCATGCCAAAATCAATCTGAATCTAAGCCTGGATTTTGGCGAATCCAGCAACGTCCATATTACGAAATTTCGAGAATCCAATGACCAATAATCAAGAATCACACGTGCTTCCTCCAGGTGACGAGCACAATCAAAAACTTCGTGACAACGTTCATCCTGAAAACTGGCCGACCCAACCGATTGATGGCGTTTACGACATGATCGCGATCGGAGCGGGCACAGCTGG
>CAZHCH010000193.1:0-3920 GCA_964530985.1 uncultured Pirellulaceae bacterium
ATCTTGATCATGACCACCAACGTTGGTGCTCACGCGATCAAAAACGAATCCGCATTCGGATTACCTGGTGCTGGCGACGATCAATCTTACGAAGCCATGAAGGAACGCGTTCAAGACGAAATGAACAAGGCGTTTCGACCTGAGTTCTTAAATCGTTTGTCAGAGATGCCAATCATCTTCCGACACTTGACCAAAGACGATATGCAGACCGTGATTGATTTTGAACTAAGCAAAATCACTGAGCGTTTGGCCGATCGTGGATTTGAACTGATTGTCACCGAAGATGCCAAAGAGTTTTTGATTGATAACGGCACGGACGAAGATTTTGGTGCGAGACCATTGCGTCGGGCACTTGAAAACTACATTGAAAATCCGATGGCCGATGAACTGCTTAAAGGCAACTTCCAAGGCAAGAACAAAATCGTGGTTGATGGAGTTCGCAGTGAAAAAGGCAAGAAGAAAGTCAAACGTCTGAAGTTCGAAGGCGAGTGGGTAGAACCACCAACACCTACTCCTAGTGAAGATGAAGATGAAGCCGTTGGTGTTGGTGCCGACGACTCAAGCAGCGACAGTTAAACAAGCTTGCCCCATCCGAAAATTAAAAACCAAACGCCCTCGTCGACATCCAACGAGGGCGTTTTTTTTGTATCCAACTTGAGGTCACTATCAAGGGAATTTCCTTGATAGTGTTTACTGACCACGAATTTCCTGTGATCTTTTGACTGCATATCGTAGGCCCAAATGCTCAAGTAGCCATCACACTCCGTGTGATGCCAGACAACGATCATCGCGCAGAGCGTGATGGCTACTTTTTCCAAAGCCAAGCGATTTCTCAGCATCCGTCAAAGGCAACATGTGAGGCTCCGCTTCACCGAAGACCTCGGACGGCGTTCGGATTGTTTTCAATCCACGACTTCGTGCCGATATTGAGCGACGCTTCGTCGCGGTAGGCTTCGTGCTCTTTGGGTGCTAGGCCTGGACTGAACGTCATCAGAACTTTGACGGGTGATCCTGTTGTGCTTGCCAAGCCGTGTTGGTTTCCGGGCGGAATGGCGACAACCATCCCTTTCTTTAAGTCCACCACTTTATCCGCCAAAACCATTTGGCCTTCACCTTCAAGGATGGTGTAGGTTTCCGTCGTTTGCGAATGGACGTGAAGTGGCGAGTCGACAATTTCAAGCGTGGCGACTATGGCACAGGCGATGGTAACGGGCGGAGAACCGTCTTTGGTGAATTCTCTGACCTCGTCAATCATGAACCCTTTCATGCCACAGAAGCTGACATCTTGATCCTGCATATCATCGAGAATGCGCGCCACTACAGGCTCCGATCCGATGGCCTCTCCGCGACGACAATACCCGATCGTCTTTGCGGAGAGTTGGCTCATTTTGATTTTCAGTTCTTCGAGTGACATAAGCGGTGCTTGAACCTATTCGCATTGGGATTCTCTTTGTGCCGGCGACTATTCTCTACTGTGGAGCTAAGCTTCCAAGATTGCCGACAAGTGTAAAGGCATCGTTGAGCACGTCAACGAGACGATCCGCATTGAAGTTTACCGTTTTTTGTTACTCGGCCAGTTGAGATATCAACCAAGCTGCTGACGCAAGATAAGTCGTGAGTAGGATCAGAAACAAAGCTTGACGATGTTTCTTGGGTATCACACGGTTGAACAAGCCAACCTGTAGGAGTACGACCGCAACTCCAACAAAGGTCGTATAAGTTGAAAGCGAAGTGATGCTCGCAAACCAGAGAAGCATGGAAGCAACCGTGGTTAACAAAAATAGCTCCAGCAACGAGAATCTCCTTGTCGACTTTTTGTCGATGATGATCTGGATTTGTTGCTTCTCCGCATCCGTCAAAGGCAACATGTGAGGCTCTGCTTCACCGAGAACCTCGGACGGCGTCTGCGCTTCGATCTGTCTTAATCGCAACGCTGCATCTTCAGCCGCACGGTCTTTGTTTTCATTTTTCGCTTGGCTGCCCATTGCGTTGCAAAGTCTTTCAAATGAGTCGCGTCGTGATCCGATAACCTCGCCTGTATAGACGGTATCACGCACACTTGTGTGAGTCATGCCATAAAAATTTAACTCTGTCTCGCCTTGCTCTGTTTGCCGTCACCGTTGCGTCAATCCCGACGCCCGCGATTGCAAGCGAGATTATCGGCGTCAACCCTGTGCTTGCCCCCGTGCATTCCCGGACAAACCGGCTTAAAAACAATTTGGATTTCTGAAATTCAGGCTACTTGAAGTTAATTTCCCTAGCTAGGTTTCTACTCTTCATCATCATCGTCACTGGTTAGCTCGAATTTTACAGCGTCGTTTCCACCGCGGGGAACTTCAAAGTTGATTCCTACATCTCCTTTGTATCGAGCAGGCATTTCTCTATCACTACCAGCTGCTTCGTAACCAGGGCCAAATTCCAGATAAACAAAAGACACTAAATGGTGTCCAACAATCGCCCCAGTTTTTCCACGGCGTGTCTTGAGGACAAACGCACCGTTTTCATCAGTGATGGCCGTCGAAAAAGGTCCCGGGCTGGGGTTTTCCTCAAGGGGCAAAGGCATAAAAATCACCTTGATACCCTGCTCAGGCTCTCCGTCCATCGAGACCGTTCCCGAGACTGGCACGACGGTAAAGTCACTCCCACAACCCAAAATCAAACCGACAAAAAACAGGCCCAACACACTGCTGACTTTTGTTTTCATTTCTGCCTCGCCTTTTATCTCAAAAAAAAAGCCTGATCAAACAAATCAGGCTTCTAAAAAATCTAATTTTGTCGCTCACTAAAAATCCGGTGTCTTCTGTGCATCGGCCATCGAAGCTAAATTAACCAAGACTTGGTTGGCCAAATTTTCTGACAAAAAGTGTGCTGAGCCATCGGCAAAGGAGACTACTGCGCCGCCAACGTGTTCACTGGTAGCGACCGCTTCGCCATAGTTTTGACCGTTAATAACGTTACGGGTTGGATCCTCCACGTTTACGGCTTCCCCTGCCCAGGCCCATCCTCCCCAGAGAACATTTGTCGCATTATTATGGTTTACACTACCGATCCAGATTGCGCCTTGCTGCTCACTTGGTTCATTCCTAATATCATTGAACCCCCTTTTACTTGTACGCTCCCCAATCAATATCGTATTGCTCGCTCCATCTATAATATGACCAAAAGTGGTTCTGCTATTAATGCGCATAACACCCCATTGTCGGGCAAATTGGGAATCGCTGTGGGAGGATCGACGGATGGCGACGGTTATGGATGGGTTTATGCCGTTTCCAACTTCTCTTCCAACACAGGCGACATAGTTCGACTTTGCATTCATTTCGTGACCATCAGTAAAGTAGGTTTCGTTTAAATCCCCACTGGAATCACTCGGACAAACATATGTTGAAATCACTGTACTTGAAAAAGATTTACCATTGGCGTCGACCATATCTTCCCCCCAAGCTGTATTGGGTGGGATCGCATCAAAGAGAGAGTTCTGCTCAATCCATGGAAGGATAATGTACCCCCAAGCAGTGTAGTTGTTAGCAAAACTGGATCCGATTCGACGATCCCAAAGGCTCTCAGGGGTATGTGCTCGCACTCGATGCGCTTCAATTCCATTGCTCCCACAAGGAAAATGGCCTTGTCCACTTTCGTAGTTGAGGCACGCGAGCGACATTTGTCTTGAATTGTTCATGCACACCATGCGACGAGCAGCTTCACGGACCTTCTGTACTGCTGGCAGTAGCATCCCAATCAGGATGCCAATGATCGCAATAACCACCAGTAATTCGACAAGGGTAAAACCTCGTGATGGAGAATTAGCTCGCATCTAAATTCCTCGTGATAAAACTGCTATTCAAAAACGCATAATTTTTTTACAAGACACAAGCCAGATGTTTTTGTGGATCAACGATGGGTTGTTATAAACAGATAAAGCG
>CAZHCH010000194.1:0-3887 GCA_964530985.1 uncultured Pirellulaceae bacterium
GACTTCGCGACCATTTCGGGTGCCAAGTGCTCGCCAGATTTCTGGATCGATCGATTCATTCAAGAATCTTGCGGATCCGTCAGCCATCCCAATGTTCACCCCGCCGGTATGGAGGCTACGAGCGGCGAACCATCCGTAGCCATTTCGATGAACGTCCGGAAGGTCGCTGTTGGGAGCGATGTAGGTGTTGAAAGTCACCATGTGTTCGCGGCCCCAAATCCATGAAGCTCGGGCTCGCCCGTCGAAGTTGCCGGACTCTACCGCAACCATCGCGATGTCAGGGTTAACCCCCGGCGGCGTGTCATAGCCCATGCCGGGGTCTAACAAACCGCCGCCGCGAAATCGAGCCATCTGCCGCTCTGGATTTTCCACGAGACCCGAGCCAGCACTTTGGTCGCCAAGGAGTGACTCCGAAAGGAACAGCGTGTTCGAACTGCCATCGATCAGCGATTCGAATCCAACTCTAGAATTCTGCCAAACCATCCCGTTGGTTGCAGCTCGGGTATCGTAGTTCGTGTCGGTCCCGTCTCCGGTACAAGCGACGTAATTGTTCCCAGCAAACATCGCGTCGCCGGTATTGTCATTTTGAAACAACGGATTTTCGCCATCGCTGGGACACAAAAACAGGCTGAGCGTATTCTCTGCTGCCGCTGCGTGGACTGGATTAAGTACTTGGCTCCCTCCAGAACCCAGCATTAATGGGATGTCGAAATCGATCAAGTCCTGTAGATTCGCTGCTTCCACAAAAGGCAGCAAGCGAGCTTGAGGGCTAAAGCCGATTTCACTGGTTTCCGGCAGACCTGTGAAGTGTCCAAAGCTACTTTCAAAATTGAGATTAGCGAGCGTCAATTGACGCATATTATTTAAGCACTGGGTGCGACGAGCCGCTTCACGGACCGCTTGGACGGCAGGCAAGAGCATGCCGATCAAGATCCCGATGATGGCGATCACGACCAATAGTTCGACGAGCGTAAAACCGTTTGCGGCTGGCTCGCGCTTTGAGTTTTTAAGTTTCATTTTCTGTTATTTGGAATTGTATTTGTAGTGCAACACGGCGATCCAAGAACGCTCGATTCACAGATCGAGGTTCCGTACTACCGATTAGTAAGAGTCGACGTTGACCAAGCGCAGACGAATGCGTTCAGAAAAGTCGAACCAATAGAGAAAGCACGAATGAAACCACGGCAAAACTGTGCTGTTTTTACTCCAGCACCGTCTTCGTTGTGAGTCTTGTCATGCGGATCCGATAGGCCGTTAGTCTGGGCGAGGATCCATGGTTGCAGTTACAACTGAAAGTCGCATGTCATGCTTCGCGCAAAGCGATGCGACGTTTGGCGGTACCGGTGCCAAGACAGGCTCAACGGGGTAGAGCTGAATTTCCCACCGCTGAGAATTATCAGTCTTGCTCAGGCCGTTGCAGTTCATTTGTTGTTTGACGATCAACAACTGCGTCCGAGATTTCTTTGATTCAGTTGGCTGACTGGGCGACTTCTTCTTACAACAGCAACAACCGCCGGTAACCGACTTAGATTTTGGGTCGCTGTTGTCCAGATCGGAATCCTGCATTCGCTCCATAAACCAACTAGGGGGCTCAACGCCATGCTTCGCTGCCCAAGCAAGTTTTTCACTATCGGTATGACAGCAGCAATTTTCCCAGCACTGATTGGCATTTTGACAACCGCAGCCTTTGGCTTGGCATGGAAAAGGGATCGAGATGTCTTTTTCGATGACCACTGGAAGTGGCAACCAAGTATTACAAAGCAGCAACGAAAGCCCAACCATCGACAAAATGATGGACTGAATTCGTTGGTTGGTAATTTTAAAAATAGACATCAAGTCAGTTTACTAAATCTCATTACAAATCGCTTAGGAGACGGCGACATCTGTCATTAACGCCACGAGGGTCTAATTTTACAGTCTTTGATTGATTACCAATTTAGCTACTGAGCATACATAGGACAACGCTGTGCTCCGATACCAGCTTGCGTAAAACTGTCACAGACAAGTCATCGTTTAAGCGTTTCCGCAGTTTGCATCCATGATATTGTAGTAGGCCATATTATCTGGTCTGACTCAGTCTACTAAACAATTGCTCGCCGGATACGACCACAGCAATCGATGCTCCGACTAACGGGAAAAATACCGCAAACAAAATGGTCATCGCAAGCATGGATTTGGACTCTGAAAAGGACGCGCCCTGAGGCGGTGGAGCTAGTTGGCCTTTGGGACGACGAACCCACCACATCATGATTCCAGAAATAGCAATGATTACTAATGCAATGCAAGCCAACAGCATGATTACAAGGTTGGCTGTCCCAAATAGTTCACCTTGGTGCAAACGAATTCCGATCGTTTGAGCGGCGCCGCCAATTGGGAAATCCGCCCAAGTCGCTTTTGAGAGCACCGTTCCGGTGTACTGATCGAGATGAATGAAGCGTTGTTGCGATAAGTCGAGTGGCCGCTGAGAAAGCGAATAGGCTCCTTTTTTACCTTGCGGAAGTTTAATCGACAGATCGCCAGTCATCCCATGCTTTGCAGCGATTTCAAGGATTTTGGATACCGAGATCGTTTCCCCTGACGATCCTGCAGATTGAAACATTGGCCTCCGTGAAGCGGCTGGCGGCTGAGCCTGTCCGGTTGCTGCGAGAGTTCTCTTGAAGGCTCCACCCCAAACGTTTGACCATGGCAAACCTGTCATGACCAATGTGAAAACAATGATCGACGAATAAACCGCCACAACGGCGTGAACGTCTTTCCAAAAAATACGTTTTCCAGAGCCAAAGCGAGGCCAAAGCACTCCCGACCACTTTGACTTGCCTCGCGGCCACCACAAAAACAAGCCGCTCGCCAACAACACCACTGTCCAGCAAGCGGCGAGCTCAACGATTGCTGAACCAATTGTTCCCAGCATCAGTTCGCCGTGCAAGTTTCGCACGCGGCGCATGAACATTTGGTCGCGATTAATTTGTCCCGTAACGGCCCCTGTATACGGATCAACGTAGATCAGTTGTGTTTGGCCTTTTTGTTTGGCTGAAAATTCGGTTGTCCGGGCTGGGTTTGAAAATAACTGAATGCCGGTAAACCGTTTTTGAGGATGAGCGTCTTGTGCTCGATCAAGTTGCTGATCAATAGAAAGTGGTGTTTTCTGGGCTTGAGTAAACCAAACGCCTTGGTAGAGAATCGGTTCCAAGTGAGGTTTGAACAAATAGATCCCGCCAGTCACGGCCAACAACAAAACGACCGGAACTACGAACAGACCTGCATAGAAATGTAATCGCCAGACAGTACGATAAATCGCTTTGTTGCTATCTTTGGTTGGGGCGGAAGTAATAGCTGGAGGTCTCATCGAGTTTATGGAAAACGGTAGACTTAAATTTGCTGCGCAGCATCGTATCAAGGAATGGTAAAAGTACCAGTCATAATGTCGTTTGGTTCTCTGAGTCGTTTTCAAGGTTCCTAAAATCGAGACAAGAATCCCCGATTTACTGTCTGAATTGAAAAGATGGATACCCGATTTCTTAGACGATTATTGATTGCAGCGATTGCAATTTCCACACTATTCATATTTCCGGCAAATCACCCATCAGGCGACTCGAAAACGGACGCCAACAGTTCGTCTGTGCCGTGGATAACGAATTGACGGACGCCAAACGGAATTTCATTCGAAAAATTATCTGATTTTCAAAATGGCCCGAATACGCCTAAGGAAATCATGGTATCGCTAAGCTAGACTTGTTGTCTTACCGTTGAACAAGAATTGTACAATTCTGAATTGATTGAATTTGTTTGGGGAACCGTCGAAACATGTTGAAGCATCTTTGCACCGCATTTGGATTATTTTTGGCAACGTCACTATTTTCTCCGGTAGTCGCTGAAGAAAACAGTGA
>CAZHCH010000195.1:0-3762 GCA_964530985.1 uncultured Pirellulaceae bacterium
TGGCCGGCAGCTCTTTGTCCATCGACTTCGCACCCGCGTAGTTACCTGCTTTGACAGCGCTGGACACGGTCCCCGACTTCATTATTCGTTCAAATTCCAAAGCCGCCGCGCTGTCAGTCCCCATCGGAATCATGACCGTAAACTTACTATCCGTCGGTCGATCACAACCCTTGATATTACAAGTAAGTAATTGAATTCCTCCCGTGATAGAAGCCACTTGGTCAGCAGGAGCATCCGCTGGGATTTTCACTTTGAATGACCAAGTCGTGGGCTCACTGTGCTCTAAGGCACCGTCATGCTCCTCGGGATCAACCGAAACCATTGGGGCAAGAATCTGCCAGCCCTGAGGGGGTTCAAAAGAAACCAAGGTCCGTGAGTACGGTGTCGATTCACTGGTCGCATACGGATAGAAATGGTAGCCTTCGTCTGGCACTGCGTTGATTTCCAGTGTCACTTCGTCACCAGGCTTAAAGTTCTGCTTACCATCGTCAGTAAAAATCGAACCCGAAAGATCGACGTGCAAGCTTCCCGGTCGATACGTATCCAGTACCAACTTTTTGGGCGTGCCTTGTTTTTTGTCGCTTGCTTGATCGCTCGTTGCTGACTCAGGCACCACCAAGTCTTTGTCAAAACCTAAAAACGACGCCGTTGCATTGGCTCTGACAGGTATACATCTCCCCGGAGCATTTGTACAAATTTGTCCAGTATACGTAACCGTCACTTCAACCTTATCAGGATCAACGCCCGCTTCAAATTCAATCGGTGCATCCCAAACAACAAAGCCTTGGTGCTCTTCACAAACAAGATTGTTGAATTCAGCGACAACATGTGACTCTGGCGGTTCAAGCGGTACGAAATCGCCGACGACCTTAACCCCTTTACCACTAATAGTAATCGTTGACTTGGTTGGCCCGCCTGGTAGCTGGGTAGTCGAAAAACAATGCCAACCTTCAGGCACCGCTAACTCCACCGACAACACTCCTAACTGAGTGCCCGTTTTGACTTGAAAGCTAGGTTCAATTGAAACGCGTTGCGCGTTCACCGACGATCCAAACAGCAGCACGCTGCAGAACGTGAGACAATAAAAAAGAGCCAATCGCATTTGTTCAATTCTTGATTTCGGGAAAGCTAGAGAATTCATATTCTGCTTTTAGAGTAGGTGGGGGGACAACGATTTGATCTTCAAACTATATCAGCAATTTTCGGCTGACCGTGTGGATTTTTGCTTAACAATACCAGCAAACAGAAATCGCTCAAAATAATCTGACCAACGACTGAAAAATACCGAATCTTTACCCAAAAAATAAGAGTCAACCGAACGGTAAAACAGTTTAGCCAAAACAACTTTATTGCCTACTGCGAACTTGCATACACTACCTATCCGACACTATTTGGGGGACTGTCGAGCCCGTGGATGAGCTTTTTCGTAGGCCGCTCGTAATCCAGCGGTGCTGATGTGCGTGTAGATCTGAGTCGTCACCAAACTTTTGTGCCCGAGCAACTCCTGAACCGACCGAATATCGGCTCCTCGATCCAGCAAGTGCGTTGCAAAACTGTGACGCAATGTGTGTGGTGACGTCCGCTGATCCAAACCCGTTTGCTTGAGGTATTTTTCCAGCATCCTTCCGACGCTACGAGTCGTCAAGCGCTTACCAAATTTGTTTAAGAATACCGCAGCGGCCTCTTCTTTAGACAGCCCTTTAGCAGGGGAACGCATTCGCAGCCATGCTTTCAACGCCCGCATCGCAAAGCTTCCCAGCGGGGCAAGTCGCTCACGCTTTCCTTTACCTCGAACTCGAACTAACCCGGCCTCAAAATCCAAATCTGATTCATTAATGCCAACCAACTCACTCACACGCAAACCTGCTGAATACAGCGTCTCCAATATCGCGCGGTCTCGCAAACCCATCGCATCGGATTTTGAAGGCGCATTTAAGAGCTTGCCAATCTCACGGTTGGACAAGAAGTGCGGCAGCTTTCGTTCACGACGAGGATTACGCAGCGGTTTAGCCGGATTAGAATCACACAGACCCTCTCGCTGAGCAAACCGAAAGTAACTGCGAAGCGATGCCAAACGTCGAGAAATCGAACTCTTCGCGTACCCCGCATCATGCAATGCAGCCACGTAAGTACGCAGCTCAAGTGGCGTGATCTCGCTTGGTGCGGGCGACCTGCCCATCGAATCACATAGGTAACCGTAGAGCAACTCCAAGTCCTCTCGATACGACTTGATCGTAAGCTCCGACGAGTTCCGCTCTATTTGAAGATATCGTAAAAAACGAGGGATTGATGTTTCCACGTGCTGATCAGTTTATTCAAAGGACACACAAACACAAAACTGCCACAAACAAATTCAACACTCACTGCGCCGGTCATGGTCGGTTTACTAGAACGTGATGTAGCCCGCCAACACTAGAATCCAACCAAACGAACGTGGGGCAAACTTTACGCAGCTCTAGAACCAATCCTCTTCTGGAAACAAGTTGTCAGCGGGAAAGAAGTCCTCTTCCTGGCCAAGATGGCCCTCGGGAAACATCATTGAACCATCGCCGTGACGATCAGCTTCGGTAAGCTCTTCCAACGTTGGCGACTGAGCCTTTTCAATGTTCCGTACTTTCTGGCTTAGCACGGCAGCGTCATACCAAGAAAAACTCAACTTTGTATCGGAGGCATATTTACCAAGCGTGCGAAGGGTCTCGCCTTTTTGCCGATCATTGAACAGAAAAATATATCGCTCATCGCCTTTGACCAATGCAACTACGTTGATATCTCGAGACACCGCTACTCCTATGAATGACGTTTTGGGACAAACCCCAAAGTCGGTGCTGCCAGTGCAAAATATTGCCTGATCGCTTCTATGCCACCCAACAACTCAACTCCGTTGGCAAACACCTCAGTTGGTTGACCATCGGCTTTTTACAGGTAGAAATAACATGTTCTCGGGCCTCGGAAGCATTTGTGACAAAATCGGAATAACACATGCCCATACAACCCGAACCACCGGTATTTACTACATGTCGGCGGTTTGGAAATTCACCATACTGGCTACTACTTCCTTTCCCATGATCACAAACTACCCCCCATCAAAGGGGGCTTACTGCGTTTGTGTACCAACAAATTTACTGCACCTACCAGACACAAAAACCATCGGGCCGGCTTTTAAAAGTGGTACCGGACGAGATCAATCAGCAGAAATCATCAAGGGGGCGAATGATGTCGTTAAATGCCATATTTACGACTTATCGGGAATTTTTGCGTCGCAGTTAACTCTTGCCACTGGTATAGTGAACCACCACAGCAACACTTGACCACCAAACAAAATCAAAATTTCAATATGCAATACAGTTTTCGTTTAGCTGAACTTCTTGGACATGTTCCCGATCCACGTAAGCGTCCGGGAACCATCAAAGCCATCGTCGAATACACGGGTCTTGATCGCCATCAAGTCGCTGCCCTACTCAAAAACGAAGTCAAGTACATTCCGCTTAAAGCGCTGTCACGACTTTGCGACTTTCTTATCGAACACGGACACGCTTCAGCGGATCAATTACCGGGCGCTTTGTTTTCCGTCGAACCCGAAAACTTTTGGGAACTCTTAGCTCGCCGCCGCCGCTTGGAAATGTGCGTTGGCGTTCGCAAAGACAACAGTGAAGACTCATCGGAAGTTTCTTTCGTCGTCGCCGCTGACTCTGTGTTACTGGGCGAACTACTCAACGGAGTCACCACCCTCGGTGGCACCGCAAAGCTAAAGAAAACAACTCC
>CAZHCH010000196.1:0-3680 GCA_964530985.1 uncultured Pirellulaceae bacterium
TGGGTGGGGATGTGAGACCCCATGCTGCAAGATTTACATTCCCGCAAAACCTGTGCGTGAGATCCTAGCGGAATCAGTGGGATAAAATAGATGTGTCCAAATTTGCGAGCCCGATAGCTGACGTGTCTACCATATCGGCCACAGTGTTCACATTCTCCAAATGAACGTACTAGGTTCGTTTTGAAGTACATTCGAGAGCCGTAGATAAGCATTTGGTTCCTAGTGCTTTCTGTTTAGCAGTAAAGTCGGTGGGTCGTGAATTGCCAAGTGGTTGAGCAGTGACCGACTATAAAGTCAGCGGCAAGGCATTGGGCGAACGTTAGTGATTCAGTTAGGATATTGAGTCTAACGGAATCGTGGCGGGCTTCAAGCTTTTTCCGACGAATTGATTAGTGAGTTAGGATGCCCGGTAGGTAAACTCGCTAGTCTGGAAGAGAGATGTGAGATTCCGCGTTGAATATGGCGCAAGTAACGATTAGTCTTAGAAGAATTACCAAGTGGAAACGGTTTCGCTGGTGTGGTCGTTAGTCAGTGGGTTCGTTTTTTCGAGTAAGCATGAAGTATGCGTATCAAGTTTTGTCGGTTGTGCTGTGCTTGTTCGTACTGTTGGCGGTAAACGTATCTGTCAGCAGTAGTGAGGATTGGTTTTCGCGAGTTGCCAATGGGGTGGTATTTTCGGAGATCTCCAATTTGGCATTGTTTGCAATGTTGGGGCTGTTGTTGGTTTTTTTGGATCGCCCCATTGTCAAACGTTGGAAAGATTCGCGGCCACTGCAGATTGTGAATTGGATGATGATGGCCGCAACGGTGGTTGTGTTCGGTTATATCTTTGTTCAGTCCGATGATAAATTCGTTGGGTTGTGGGTTGACGGCATTTTGCTGGGCAATCGCGCTGGTAATGAAACGAAGCTGGATTTTGTGATTGCCGCGGTGGGAATTGGTTTGGTTTTGGATGGAACGCGGCGGGCAATTGGCTGGACGTTGCCGATTTTGTGCGTAGTGTTTTCAGCTTACGCAATGTTTGGGCGCAGTATGCCGGATTGGTTTTTTCCTCATGCCGGCAATTCGTGGGAGCAGATCGTTCAGAAAACATTTTTGCAGGATGGTGTGTTTGGGATCGCGCTGCAAGTGATGTTTTCGTACGTGTTCTTGTTTGTGCTGTTTGGTGCCTTGTTGGAGCAAACGGGGGCGACTGCCTATGTAATCAACTTTGCGAAACGACTGTTTCGAAACAGCACTGGCGGGCCGGCCAAAATTGCGGTGCTCAGCAGCGGGTTAATGGGATCGCTGTCTGGCAGTGCTGTGGCTAATACGGCTGCGACGGGGACGTTTACGATTCCACTGATGAAATCGTCGGGGTTCGACGTGGATACTGCCGGCGGTGTTGAAGCGGCGGCAAGTTCGGGTGGTGCTTTAATGCCACCGATTATGGGCGCGGGGGCTTACATGATGTTGGAAATGGTGCAGCCAGAGGTCAAGTATACGCAGATTATTCAAGCGGCTTTGATTCCGGCTGTGCTGTATTATTTTGCCTTGCTGCTAACGGTTCATTTTCATGCCAAACGAATCCAACTGAAAGCGGTAACGGTGTCTGGCGAACCTCAGACGTCTGCAGCGGAGCAAGAAAGCTGGCGGTTTGAAGATGTTTCGTTTTATCAGGGAGTTTTATTTTTTGGTGCGTTTGTTGTTTTGGTCTTTGCCTTATTAAAAGGGTTAACGCCTTTTCGATCGGTCAGCATTAGTTTGGCAGTTGTGTTGGTGGCAAGTTTCGTGCACGGCAGCACGCGCCTGAGTCCAGCGAAGCTGTTGGCGGCTTGTTCGGGCGCGGCTAAGGGTGGAGTGGCGTTGGTCGTTGCCGCGGCTTGTGTGGGAATTATTTTGGGTGTTATAGCATTGACACCGTTGAGTTCTGCATTGCCGGCGAAGATGCTGGTTTACGCTGGAGAAGGTTCGATCATTCCATTGTTGATGCTGATGGTTTCGACGATCATTCTGGGAATGGGATTGCCGTCAGCTGTTTGTTACTTATTGATGGCGAGCTTGATTGGTGGGGTGTTGGGTGACTTAGAGACTCCACCTTTGGCGGCTCACCTATTTATCTTTTACTTTGGGATGATGTCGATGGTGACCCCGCCAGTAGCGTTGGCGGCTTATGCAGCTGCTGCGATTTCAGGTGGCAATGTGCTCAAGACAGCTTTGCAGGCATTTCGGTTTTCACTGGTCGGGTTCGCATTGCCATTCGCTTTTGTGCTTAAGCCTGCGTTGTTGATGTTGACGGTTGACAATCAACCAGCTGATTGGCTGACGGTTGCTATGACGGTTGCTTGTGTTGCGGTAGCGACGGCAGGAATGGCCGCCGCAATGGCTGGGTATTTCATTCGTCAGATTGGTTGGTGGCAGCGAGCTTTGTTGTTGGCGTTATGCTTGGTTGTGTTTTTTACACGCAATACAGCTACACGCGATACGGAAATGCCATGGTCGTTTCATATCGGGTCACCAGAAATGCAGTGGTCACTGCAAATGGGGTCAGTCGGTTTAATTGTTGCTTGGATGCTGTTTGAAATATTTCGTAGTACAAAAAAACTCGCCGAAGCATAGTGAGCTTCGACGAGTAATGTTCTATATCAGCAGATGTGATTTCAAGTTAAATCGAGATTAAGTCGATCAAGATTCAGCCAGTAATCGTTCTGATTTGTTCTATTGTTTTTCCCAATCCTTGAATTTGGAATTGGTTTCTGCGAGTTCATTCAGTTTGGCATCAATGTCCATGTCAGCTGAAACTTTAAAGCTGGCACTTGGAGGGTTTGTGGAGTTGCTGGCATCAATATCAGTTGCACCAATTTCTTCTAGGCTCGTACGCACGGCAGAGACACAGCCACCTCAGGTCATGCCTGGGACGTTGATAGAAACTGCCATCATATCGCCGGTTGCGCCAGTAGGTTGAGCGTCTGTTGCCGTCGGAGTGGTTGCTTCGCCGCAGCCAAGAATGCCAGCGAACATGGCGATCGCTAAGCAAGAAAGTAGATTACGCATTTGAGGATTCTCCCAAAACTAAATGATACCGACAGCAGAACTCGCAGAACGCTGGCGGAAGAAATTTGAGCATTTATTATAGGGGACCGGGGCTGTCGTTACGGGGGAATGTGTGTTGGAGCCTTATTTTTTATAGATTTCGCTGGCCGGGGGGTGGGCAGTTTTAACAAATTTTAAGCTATTCGACGGCAGGACGGTTGTTAACGGGGAAATCGCCGGAATGAAAGAAGTGGAGGTTTCGGCACCGTTTGGACGACGCGAGCGATTTTTGCTTGGATCGATTCGGGATCGACTCACCTAAAAAGCGAGCGGCAGGGCGCTAGTGCACCTTACCGCTCAGGATTCGTTAGCTATTACTGTATCGATAGCGGTTTAGTTTCGCTCGGGGCGAAGCTTACGAACGGTCGCTCCGGCTTGCCACATTTCTGAGTCGCGGATTTCGGCAAGTTCTTTTTCCAGTTTCTTGCGATAATCGGGGTCGGCATTTTTCTCGATTATGCGAACCGCTTCGGCGCCGCTGGAGACCTGTTGGTACAGATCGTCAAAAACAGGAGCCACGGCGTCGCGGAATTTGTGACGCCAGTCCAAAGCGCCCCGCTGTGCCGTGGTGCTGCAGTTGGCGTACATCCAGTCCATGCCGTTTTCGG
>CAZHCH010000197.1:0-3666 GCA_964530985.1 uncultured Pirellulaceae bacterium
TCTTCTTGGCCAATCGGTACGCCCAACTTCGCTCAGGAATCGGCGTTGATTCAGGCGAGTACTGCGAAGGATGCGGCTGAGCCGCTTTAAGTTCAGCAAAAGCAGTCTTACGAGCGGTCGCGTCTTTAGCTCCGTGGCGATTGGCCAAGTCTTCGATCAAGTCCGGCCGTTCAAGAACGATACAACCTCGCGTGTGTTCGGCTGCAGTTCGGCGAAAGTCCTTCAAGAAATCGGACTCATTAAACACTTCCTCAAGCGGTCGCTCGTCGTGGATCGAATCTTTAGCAAACTGAATGATCGGACAAGGCTCAATATCCCCCCAAGGGTTGATGTGGTGGGTAAACCCAGTCGCGGCGGGGCAGAGTGCTTCGCCGTCCGCATCGTAGTATGCATCGATAACGATGATCGGTTTTTTGCACCGCATATCGACCACAAACTGTCTAGCCTTGCGTTGTTGCTGAGGTGTCAGGGCGAGCTCGGGCGCAGGATCAGGCCCCATCGGGCGATAGACGTGATACCACGTGTACAAGACGCCCATATCAATCAGACGATCGACCCACTCTTCGCGTAACAGGTCGTCAAAGTTGGTTTGGCAAAGACTCGTGCAAACGCCAGTCATAACTTTGTTATCTAAACAGTTTTGCAAACCTTGCATGGTTTGAGACAAAACGTCCGCTTTACCTCGGCGTTGATCGCTGATGATTTCGGTACCTTCGACGGAAATCAATGGAGTGACATTCCCACATTTTCGCAAGCGTTTGGCAACTTCATCGGTGATAAAATGCCCGTTGGTGAACACCTGAAAATAAGCATCTGGATGAGCCTCCAAGATGTCAAACAGCTCTTTGTGCATGAAGGGCTCGCCGCCCAGCAAACCAAAGAAGCTATTGCCCATGCGTTTGGCGGAATCGATCATCCGATTCATCGCCGGCACGTCGATCTTGTGTTGCTTGGCCGCCACGTCCACCCAACAACCGGTGCAGCGCAAGTTGCACGAGTTAATGATCGAGATATATAAGTAGGGCGGAAAGAAATTTCCTTGCTTCAATCGCTTCTTATGCTTTTGAACACTCCGCCAGCCTTTGAAGCCCATGTTCCAAGCCAGCTTCCATAGCAGCCGCTTATCAGTTTCAAACAGCATTCGCTTAGCGAGCCCAAAATACATGTTGGCTTCCTATGAAAGCGGATAAAAAACTTGGTAGTTGCCAAGCCACGCCGCAAGATTGGGCCACGAAAGCATTCAAGTCTTCAGCGAGATCGCTATCTCGTGGACACCCGCCACGAGTAGTCGGTAAACCTAGGCGTTTTCTTAAACGCCTAGACCAACCAAGTGATACTACTTCTTGCGATGTCGAATCTTAGCTCGCATACGTCGTTTTTTGCGACCGACTTTTCGGCGGCCTTTACCGGTTTTCTTAGTACCCACTTAGTGATTCCTTTAATAGATGTTGCTTGTGTAGTTGCTACCAACCACGTGTATTAGTTTTGCTCGTTTTCGAGCAGCAGTCTTCCAACTGTAAATGATACCGGTTCTCACTTGAAAATCGACTAAATTTCGAATCGATTTCCCGCTAAATTCGGCTCATCATATTAATGATGGTCGGCCGAATTCACAAGTGAAAAACCTTGGCGTGCCCTGAAACGATGTATTGGTCGACGCCAAACTCATTTTATCGGCAGCTTCAGGGGCAAATTTCACCGATTTCCAACAATTACCGAGGCCGACTTGCATCTTTAAAGCTGCAATGGAGGAGCACCACAAATAAACACGAGTATCGACGCGATCTAATTTGTGTTCACTTCGGTTTCCTCAATCCGAAGGACTAGTTCGCAGTACCACCGTTTAGGCGGCATTAGTCGTTACTACAAAGGAACAAACGATTCGCGAATGGACGCATTTCAAAAATGCCCGCCAACGGACAATTTGCTCTGTCGAAAACCGCTTCTATGGGCTCTAACGTTTTCCGAATCGAAACCCTCTGACTCAGACTCTAAAAACCATGCCCTCACGAACTCCGAAACTCGCCTTGATCGTAGCCGCCAGTGAAAACAATGTGATCGGCATCAACGACGACTTACCCTGGCGACTATCGGCGGACCTCAAGCGATTCAAGTCACTCACCATGGGCCACGCGATCGTAATGGGCCGGAAAACATTCGACTCGATCGGCCGTCTGTTGCCCGGTCGCCAAACGGTGATCATCACTCGTAATCCGGATTTTAAATTCGATGGCGCCGTCGTCGTACATTCGATCGAAGACGCACTGAGCGCTTGCTGCGATCAAGAAATCGCTTTTTTGACCGGCGGCGCAGAGATCTACCGGCTGGGGATGCCGTTGGTGGACGAAATCTACCTGACCCGAGTCCACACGGAAATCGAAGGCGATACGTTCTTGCCCGAGGTCGATTGGGACCAGTTTGAACTCGTCACCACCGAAGCCTTCCAAGCCGACGAGAAAAACGAGTTCGATTTCTCCCTATCCCACTACCGCAAACGGCCCAAGTAAGGTAGCCCATTAAATACGCCCCTTTAAAAATTCTCTTTCAAGACGAAAGTCTGGTAGTCATCCACAAGCCAGCCGGGCACATCGTCCATCCGGCTGAGCAGCCTCAAGCCAGTGACCTAGTCACCTTGAAAATCCTTCGTGACCAAATCGGCGTTAAGGTCTACAACATTCACCGAATCGATCGTCCGACTGCTGGAGTTCTGCTCTTCGGCATCGATCGTGAAGTCTCTAAAACTCTCCATCAAAACCTAGCTGACGGTGCGATAGAGAAAGTTTACTGGGCAGTTGTAGAAGGCAAACCCAAACGACCCGAATGGAGCTGCAAAGCTCCTATTCAAAAAGACGCAAGCTCACCATTCCGCGAAGCGCACACCGACTTCCAAGTCTTGAAGACGGTTGAGCATCGCTCGGGGAAAACAATTTCCTTGATCAAGGCCGTGCCACACACAGGAAGGTTCCACCAAATCCGCAGACACCTGCTGGACGGAGGCCACCCTATCATCGGCGACTACCGTTACGCAGGCATCGCCGCATCAGACACTAACGGAAAGTTGCTCGGCACCGGCACCAGAATGCTTCTGCTGGCAAAGTCACTTACCTTCAGACACCCCAAAACGGGAGAAATCGTTCACGCCGAAACCACCGACCCTCTGATCGATCGGTCTTTCCGTTTTGACGAGTAAGGTGCTGAAGTCACCGAAAATGGTAGTTCCTTTGGATAATACTGGCATTTTCGGCAATCAATCGGCATCGACTAATCACGGTTATCCGCTTCATTTAAGCGCCATTGGCGGCAGTTCAAGGAGCTGATCATCCGGTCTGCGAAACTGGGGCCGCTGCTACAAATGGAACTTTGCTAGGCTTAAACCGTGCTAGGTGTGTTATTGGGAAATTAGGTAGGTTCGTTTTTAGCTACAGCAGCGGTTGGGCATGGCCCAAAAAGGTGGACTTGAGAGACGTCAACGGTCTCCGAAAGAAACTTCACTGTTTTTTCACAATGACCGTTGACACATTGCCCAACGACGATATATTTGGGCCCTCACCGGTGGGCGTTAATTTGTTTGCTGGTGCTCGTCAAGTATTGCTTTTTTGTAACACTTGGTGATTTGTTCTTTGACAATTTGGTAGATAACCTCTTGTTAAATTCCTGGTCAGATTT
>CAZHCH010000198.1:0-3608 GCA_964530985.1 uncultured Pirellulaceae bacterium
AGTCCTCACTCGGGAAGACCCAACGCTTCTGCTCGAAGGTCACCAGCACCTCCTTGCCATCATCGACGACTTTAATCATCGAATGATTTGCAGGTAGAACGACTTTGTGATCCATTGTTGCCACAATCTCCGCCAAGCTATCTCGTAGCGCAATGAAGTCACACACATAACCATTTTCGTCCAACGGCCCGACGACCTCGGCTTTGACCGCATAGTTATGACCGTGAATCGACTCGCAAACGTTACCGTTAAAAGTAATGAAGTGCGCGGCACTAAACACCATCGTATCCTTCTGTAGCTGAACACGAAAAACACGTTTTGAATTGTTATCTGACACTCGGCACCTTACGCACTCAACTCAAGAATCTGAAAATCAACCTACCACCGACGACAAACCGTTAAACGGAATCGTCAACGTTCCATTGTAGAGCGAAACAAACAAGCTTGCTGCGATCAAATCCGCCGTTGTCCCCGGATTTCTCTGGTGCCCATCACTTCGCAACCAAAAATCCAAGTCCGCCACTCGACGCCAAAATAACTCAGTCGTCGCTACGTCCAAACACGACTGCTGTTTTTTTTCGATTTCAAGATAGGCTTCGGACTCCCAAACTGCACTGATCGCCTGCTGAGCCATTGCTTGGGCCTCCTGAGCCACAGGCAAACCCAACTTGCGCTGAATCAAAGAATCGGGTTGCTCAGCCATCCAAGCGACATGCGTGTACACAATCGCCGAATTTAAATCCTTAAACAAGGACTTGCCTTGCGACAACAACCGTTGCCCCAGCCCAAACACGTCCGCCATCGCACTAGTGTACTGCCTCGCGATCGAATCACGATCCGCCGCCAACTCCATCGCTGCCATCAAGTCAACGTTACCATGATGCTCGTGCACATCGTACCTCGCCGCATCGCCCAACCCACCTGGCTTTGCCAACGCAATCGCATTAAAAATCGTTCGACCGTCGCTCGATGGCATCGCCTGCAGAGCATCAGCAACCAACTCCGACGTCAACCGACTTAGGCCATTGGCTCTTGCTTTACGTGCCGCGTCTACCAATGGAGCCAGCAACAATACGATTCCCAAGTTTGTATTTGTCCCGACAAACGCTTCGGTGTGCTCCACCGCCTGCAGAACACTCTGCCCGATCGACAACTCAGACCGATCGAACACTTCGCCAATCGCTACCGCACTAACCAAAAAATCCGAAAACGTCACGTCCTCGAAATCTGCGCCGCGATGAACGTTACCTGGCTTGGCCGCAGTCACTTCCAACACGCACGCCAGCGTTGCGAGCCTTCCAATCGACAGTGACTTGTCAACCTGCGATTTATCGGACTGCGATTCAATCATGGCAACACTACCTACCCGCTATGTCGCAACGTCATTACGGTCAAGAAAATCCACTAGTGCAGCAACCGCTCGATCGTTTTCATCTTCGATCACATAATGCCCAGCTTGATCCATTTCATGCACTTCCGCATTTGGCCAATGCGACTTAAACCGTTCCAGGCACTCAGGGCGGAAGCACCAATCTTTCATCCCCCACATCAGCATGATCGGCCAGTCCGCAAATTCCTTCAACCGAGACTCCATCGTCTCCAGCACCGACCAAGTCTTATGCCGCTTGCTCAACGGGATGTCTTTCACAAACCCGTAAGTCGCCACTCGATTGTTCCAGTTGTTGTACGGGGCCAACATGCCTTCGGCGATTTCTTTTGGCAAACCACCCGGTCGTTCGGTAGCCATCGTGACGGCTGCTTTGGCGAACAAGTTAAAACCTTGCAAACCAATTTTCCCGACGATGGGCCAGCGACATACCCGAATTCGAAACGGGCAATAGGGTGGCGGGAAAGTCGCCGTATTGAACAAAACAATTCGCTTGAAGCGATCCTTCCGCGCCTGCAGCGCCCCCATTCCGATCGCGCCTCCCCAATCGTGAGCAACCAGCGTGACGTTCTGAAGATCCAAATGATCAATTAGTTTACAGGCATTATCGATGTGGTTTTGCAGACAGTAATCGTAGCCCGGGGGCTTATCGCTGAGCCCACAGCCCAAATTGTCCAACCCAATCGCACGACGCTTCTCTCCAACCGCTTTGATCAAGTTGCGATAGTAAAACGACCAAGTCGGATTGCCGTGCACAAACAAAACTGGCCCACCCGTAGGCAACTTCGGCCCGTGATCCACGTAGTTCAACCGATGTCCCGTTGCACCGGTCGACAAAAAATTGGACTCAAACGGATATTCATTCCGCCAAGCTGGCATCGAAGAAGACTCGGCGGGCATTTTGATACAAGGTTTTCAGCAAAAAAATAATGACAATCCAATGACAGCCGGACAGTCTAACAAAACGGCTCAAGAAGTCACGGTGCCCAACGCATTTTTGGGTGCTGAGCGGCCACTGATCAAGTATGATTGGCCTTCCATTGAATACGTCGCCTGAGATAGCTTTTCCTGACCATGAACCAACCTAAATCCAAACAACTCCCCAACGTCATCGTCCTAGCAACCGGCGGCACCATTGCTGGAACTGCCTCTGCTGCTGACGACGGTGCCTACCACGCAGGTGACATCCCCGTCGATGCCTTGATCGATGCGGTCCCCGAAGCCAAGCAACTCGCCAGCCTGACCGGAATTCAAGTCGCCTCCATTGGTAGCCAAGACATGAACGACCAGGTTTGGATGAAGCTCGCCCACGAACTCGATAAACACCTATCCGACGACTCCGTTTCTGGCGCAGTGATCACTCACGGCACCGATACGATCGAAGAGACCGCGTTCTATTTGAATCTTGTCGTCGACAGCGACAAACCCGTCGTGCTAACCGGCGCCATGCGTCCGGCGACCGCACTCAGCGCCGACGGTCCGTTAAACTTATATAACTCAGTTGCCGTCGCGGCGTCAAAGAAAGCTCGCGGGCATGGTGTGCTCGTTGTCGCTAACGATTCGATTCACGGTGCAAGAGAAGTCGTCAAAACAAACACGCTAACCGTTCAAACTTTCGAATCGCCCAACATGGGTTTGCTCGGAGCCTTACACTACGGTTCCTTTCGCATGTTTCGCAAACCGCAAAAGAAGCACACGACCGACAGCGTTTTTTCGATTCGTTCGATCGAGCAACTACCACGCGTGGTCGTCATTTTCGCTCATTCAAACATGCAAGGCGATTTGATACACGCGGCCGTTGAAATGGGAGCCAAAGGAATCGTATTAGCAGGCGTAGGCAACGGTAACACTTCACAACTTGCCATCGCCGCGTTGAGCGACGCGAGAGAACGCGGTGTCGTGATCGTGCGTAGCACCCGTAGCGCAAGCGGCGCAGTACTGCGAAACCAAGAAATCGATGATGACGCGTTGGGCTTTGTGGTTTCCGACCAGCTAAATCCGGCCAAAGCACGCGTGTTACTTCAACTGGGACTCACGCAGACCAATGACGTTCGCGAAATCCAACAGCACTTCTGGACGTACTGATTAAGCATTAACGTACGGCTCAAATGCTTAATCCAGTTGTCTCAGCAGGGCCCTCAACACCACCCGACTCTACTGGCACAGCCAAAGAGTCGGGTTCTGATCACAATATTTGAAGTCTTGCAGCGCGCTGCCTTAA
>CAZHCH010000199.1:0-3602 GCA_964530985.1 uncultured Pirellulaceae bacterium
TAATTCACTTCTTGCGACGTCGGCAGGCCATCATTGCTGATACCAGCCCCAGTAAAGCAAATCCGCTTGGCTCAGGAACTGCGGAGGCCGCGGCAGTCTGAAAGATATTCAGCGCCAGTTGCGAATTGTCAAAACGGTTGATGTCCGTTCCCGCTCCGTCGAGATTAAAGAACGTGTTACGGTCGAAGTGTCCGATGATTCTGCCGTCACCTGCTTCGGCCAAAAACAGCGATGCGTCCAAAGTCGTCGCGTCGCGTCGATTATTCCCAGACTCGCGAACTTCTTGACCCTCGGGGACACCGGCAACAATTTGAACCGAGACGTCAGATGGCAAGTTGTCCGGATCGATCGTAAACGGAGAAACCCCTTCACCGTCAAAACGATCCACGCCGGCTAGTAACGGGCTATCGGGATCGCGGAATTCTTCAAATCCACTGTCACCATTGCCTCGGATAAGACTGTATGTGCCTCGGTCTTCATTGACCGTAATGCCAAAGCGATCCAGAAATTGCTGATCGGATTCTTGGGCGTCTTCAAAATCACTTCCGAAGTTCGCATCGCTAATGAAAACGGCACCACCGCCACCTCGGATATAGTCGTCAACGGCATCGATTTGATCGTCCGAATACACGGCGTTATTGGATCCAAAGACAACCACGTCAAAGTCACTAAGCGAACGGGATTGAACTGATCCGTTATTCGTGTTCAGGTCGGCGAAGGTCGCTGTCTGAAAGCCGGTATTAAAAGTGACTGGCGCTCCGTTAGTCGGGCCAGTACTCGCGGCGGTGGCTTCAACCGATTCGGTTGTTTGTTCGACATTGAATCCGTTATTGGTCAGTAGGCTTGCCAGTTCAAACCAACTGTGATTGTCTTCGTCGGTTAGACCGTTAGTGAAAACTGAACCCGTTGGGTTACGTATGTCGGCCAATTGCTCCGTGAATCCACCGGTATCAAACGGATCATTAACAAAACGCCCCTCCGTCGCTCCACCGCTTCGGTCAGCGCCTCGCACGAACAAAACACTCTGCCCACAAACGAGTTTGGCTGGAGCGAAGACGACTGCAATAAGAAAGACTGTTTTTAAAAAGAAACGAACAAAGCTGTTGGGCATTTTAAGTTACCTAGGGCACATGAGATTGAGAAAGCTGTGTCGCGGATTGTAATAGAAACCACGGAAGGCCAATCACAGATTACTGCAAACTCGCTCAAGTGGATGCAAGAGATAGGTAGGTTGCGGCAAACTCGCGGCCGCCTTCCGGCTTGTCCTTAAACTTTTGAAGCAGTCCAGCCAAGAGTTGGTCGGTGAATTCCTAGCTGCTATCCCAACTGACCAGCTCAACGGCGAACCGCTCAATTACAAGCCAACCGAAACGGGATTCAAAATCTACAGCGTTGGCTACGACCTTGACGATGATGATGGGCAACCCATTATGGTCAAAGCCAGGAAGGCTCACGCCAATGTATCGCCTGAAAACGCTGTCGCAGACCAAGCCAGCCCGCTTGCTCCGGTTAACGGCATGCGACCCCAAGCGGCGAATGAGTTTTCATGGAAAGCTGACCATGAAGCCGTTGATGGTGACTGGGTCATCTGGCCACGACTAGCCGAGGCAGAAGACGACCTGCGAGACTGAGTGTAGATAGTGTCACCGCCCTACCAATAGGTAAACGTCATCAATACAAACAATCCCGCGCCCAGCATAATGATACCGATCAGCAGCATAAAAAAGTGCTCGATTGATCGAGCCGCGGCACCAAATACGATACAGCCAAAGCCAAGGGCGATAAACCAAAACGAAAACAAAGCGATCCACACGCCGTTGGTTTCGCCGCGTGAGTAGCCAGATGCGGCCACGGCTACCAAGGTCACCAGTATAAAAAGCGTGGACAGCTTCCACTGCCGAGGCGACGGAAGGCCTGGTGGTTGGAATTCAGGTGGCTGGTTTTCTTGATCCGTCACGTTCGCGGAGGCCTTCTCCCTGTCAAGCAATATGAAAACCTATGCAACTTGCCGTGGCCACTAGGTGACGAGGGTGCCATGTTTACGCGAACAGGAATGGACTAATTCTAGAGAGTCCGTAGAAAACATGCTCACGGGACTTTTTCAAAACCACATCCAACGCGTAAGCATGCCAACGCTCAGTAGACACTCTTACCATCAAAGCCGTGGAGCATGGCACCCACTCGTCTGGTGACGTACCTAAAATACTTGCGTGAACCAAAACACGCGGAAGAACCAAACGTTACGCGGCGTCGCGTAGTCGCCGGGTGGCTTGGTGTAGGATTCGTTGCTTTTCTAAAAGGTCATGCAGTTGTTGCCAACGAAGCGAAATATAATCGAATCGCTCGGAGACTTCAAACTGAATCGCTTTCATCTGTTGAAGAGTCGTTGCATCGGTTAGCTCCGAAGAGACTAACTGTTCGATCGCGATTTTGGTCGCTTCATGCGATTCTATGATCGACGATTGTAACTGCATGACATGTCGCTGTTGCAAACGAACTTGAGAAGTTTGCTGCTGTAACTGGCTCAGACGCTTTTCGATTGCCAGCTGATCCTGAGCCGCGATGGTTTCTTGCTCTTGGATTGAGGCGTCGAGGCTTGCTTCTTTGGCCGCTAGTTCGGATTGGTTTTGTTTTAGTCGCTCTGCAAGTTGTTGAATTTGTATGGCAGATTCGATGGTCGTTTGGAGAATGTCTTCGGAATCGCAAGGAGCCTGATCTTCGGGCACCATCAATTTTAGAATGAGTGGTGAGGTCGGTTCCTGATTGACCGGATCAGCGTGCATCGGTTGGACGCATTGGTTTGAATTTATTTCCGTTGTCGTATCGACTGCGACTTTCGGTAAGGGGGTGGTTCCCATTCCTTGAGTGGCTCCGATTGAATGCAAGACGCTATTCAGGTCGGATTGATGTTTGTTTTGATACATTTTTGCGGAGAAATTTGCTGAATTTTAATATCAAGGAACCGACGTCGCTTCGCACGTCTGGCTGTGGTCAACGGAGGTGCGTGTCCATGTAAATAGCTTGGTGCCCAAACAGGGGGGCACTTGCGTAGCTGAGTCGATCACGCAAATCAGCTTTACTGGCCATACATGGATATTCTTCGGCATTTTCGGCGTTGAAACATTGGCGACATCGAAGAATGTAGTCTTAGGGATTCGGTGGACCTTGCCGATTAACGGGGCATGCGTTCAGAAGGGACGCTGGTCGCGTCTATGGTGTTTTTGCACAAAAACACTGGAATATTTAGGTGGTAATGTCGACCGATAGGATCTGATTTCGTTGTTTTACTTCACTTTCAACATTCGGACTAAGTTCGCGGATACCGTCGCAAGATAACTTGAAGGCGGTCAAGCTTCGTGGAACAATGTGTCCAGTCATCGTTCAGCATTGTTTGAGTGATGTGGCGGGTTTCACCGCTTGACGGTTTTGTCCGGCAAGTTTGGTTGTCAGTCGCCGACCATTTCCAGTTTTCAAATTAGGGAACCAGATGAGAATCGAACCGCTAGGTAGTAAAGTCGTCGTTAAAAGAACTGAAGCTGACGAAGTAACTGCCGGAGGGATCGTCTTACCAGATTCAGCTCGCGAAAAACCTTCTCAAGGCC
>CAZHCH010000200.1:0-2044 GCA_964530985.1 uncultured Pirellulaceae bacterium
CAACAAGCGAGAGTTATACGAGGGCGGAGTCCGAGTTCCTGGAATCATTGAATGGCCTGGTGAGGTTGAGCCGGGCGAGACGCACACGCCGATGGTAACCACGGACTATCTGCCCACACTGCTAGAGATTTGGGGCATTGATCCAGTAGATGATCGCCCTTTGGATGGTCAAAGCATGGTCAATACGATCTTTAACGACCATGGTGCCGAACGAGAGAGAACGATCGTTTTTCAATCGACCAACAATCACCAATCAGCACTTGGGTTTAACGGTCGTTACAAGCTGCTTTCCACCAATGGCGGTTCGTTCTGGAGGTTGTACGACATTGTCTTTGACTTTGATGAGGACGATCCTCTGGCAACCAGTTTGAACATCGACAGTCAGCCTCAAGCGATTCAGGATATTTACAATTCTCTGCTTGCTGATTTTAACTCTCGAAATGCTTCGATTGGCAGCGGGTTGGATAACAGTTTTTCAATGGACTACTTGTCTCGGGTCGTTAGTGAATCGGGGATTGTTGTTGGCGATGAGCCGCCAGAGAACTTGGGGCTTGATCAACGCCAGAACAATACTCCTGAGCTCTTTATCGAGCGCCAATACGCGACGTTGAGAGAGACGTTGACGCTCGACTCCGATGGTTCGGAAGGTTCCCACGATGTTTCTGATACGGCGACTCTGCCGGCTGGAACTGTCGTTCATAGCTACCTTGTTCATCACGATCCGACGGGCGGTAACATGGCTCAGTTCGAAGTAACCTTCGAAGACAAAATTGTTGGTGTCATCGGTTCTCCAGGCCTGTTAGACAATAGTGACTCGTTGAGTTTTGCTGATCCAAATTTTCAAGCAGGCCGAGGGCTAGACGAAAATCAAGATAGTTGGACGATCTCCAGTGATGGACACACGATTTCATTTTGGTCTGTTGCTGGTGTTCCAACTAATGATGCCGCGACATTTGATGTTGTTGAAGTGCAAGAATCAATCACTGTTCTAGCCGATGGCGACATTGTTCCGGTTGATGGAAATGGCAACATTGACACTTCTGGATTTGCTGACACTTTGGGCCCACGTGATCCGACAACAGGCTTAAGCTGGCAATACGGCATTAGAGAAAGAAATGCTTTTAACCAAACGCAATTTGATCGTCGCGCGTACAGTTTCCTTCGTTTTGACGTTTCGAATTTGACTTCCGATCCGACCGACCCAAATTTTTCTGCGATGTTCAGGGTGGACTACCAGGGCCACTTGAACAACACTAACGGAGGTTTCAATGTGCAACTGGGGCAGGTTACTGGTGCTTGGAATACGTCGACAGCCCCGAGTGCAGCCTTGTCGACCGGTTCGACGCCACTAGGGATTTTGGTTGCGAACGTCTCAGCTCAGCCGAATCAAGTTGCTGGAATAATCAACGTGGATATTACTGAATTGGTCCGAGGTTGGGCGGATGGGTCAATCCCAAATAATGGCCTGACGTTTACTGGCAATCAGGAGCCCCAAGGCGCTTACTTTTCAAATGCAACTATCATGGTCTCTGACGAACCCATGTCAGACGTTAGTGAAGGGATGGATCAAGTCAGAATTTTAACCGAGTCGTCGCTGCAGTTCGTGCCTTTGGAAGATAGCTGCTTGGTCGGAGATGTTAACCGTGACGGGGTAGTAGATTTTTCTGATATCGGCCCATTTGTCGATACTTTGTTGTCGGGAGAGTTTCACTGTGAAGCAGATATTAATCTGGATGGTTTTCTCAATTTTTCTGACATCCGGCCATTTGTTGATTTAATTTTGGGCAGCTCTTGATGAGTGCAAAGAACGAAAGATCTTTGTGTTTTGCGGTTTTTTCGTTCGTTTTTCTTTGCAAATTCGAAAGCTAAATGGATTCTAGCAATTTAAGAGTTTTGAAAATCTGAAAGGTTATTGGCTTGGCCTTGTCGTGTCCTGCGATAACCATGCCATTTCGTCGCAGAGCAAATACTTAAATGGTCGATAAATTATCGTTGCAGTTCCCGCATATTTTTGTACGATCTTAGTTAGTTAACCGATGATTGA
>CAZHCH010000200.1:2144-3536 GCA_964530985.1 uncultured Pirellulaceae bacterium
ACCGATGATTGATTGTAAATATGCTCGCCGCGCTGCGTGTAAGAGCAAGTTGTTTTTAGAAAAAGGTGTAACGATGAAATATTTGATTCGTACATGTTCGTGCATGGCTTTGTGCCTTTCTTTCTGTATGTCGGCTGGTCAACTGTATGGTCAAACTACCTACACGGTTACAGGGTCCGTAGACAATTTCGGCCTGGTGGTTTCCCCCGAGGTATCGGATGGTGAAACGTTTGTCGCAGAATTTGAGATTGACTTGTCCGTAGTGGATAGTGATTCGAGTTCGGAGCGTGGCGAATACGCGGGCGCAATTTTGTCCAGCTCGATTGTATTCTCAGGGGGATACACTTCGCAGGTTGATTTTGCCGGTGGCGAAATTGTCGTCCTGCCGGACAGTGATGGAGGCGGGATCTTTTTGTCTGAAGCGGATGGGGCGAGTTCGATTGTGGTTTTTGACTTGGGTAACCCTTTTGATTCGGATGCCCTGCCTACCGATCCGGCGATGTCTTTCGACGGTGGCCCGGAATCACTATTTGTATTGCTGGAACCGACTGGTTTCATTAGTTCTTTCACGGATGTTTCTATAAGCCCTGCCACTAGCTCGTTAGCTTTTTCAATCAGCGTAAGTCCTGATGTCGAACCGGTGTTATTGGGCGACGTAGACCTAAGTGGTGCTGTAGACTTCGGGGATATCTCGCCGTTTATTTCGGTTCTGCTCGGTGGACTATTTCAAGATGAGGCTGATGTTGACGGAAGCGGAGAGGTGGACTTTTCGGACATCAAGCCTTTTGTTGACTTAGTTTTGGGCAGTATTGTGAATTAGACTGGGTTGCTTGAAGTACTACTCTCAAGCAAGCTTTAGTCATCGTTGGCTCAGAAATCGATTACATGCTTAGCCGCAAGAGCGAAAAGAACGAAAGATTCTTTACGTCTTGCGGTTTTTTCGTTCGTTTTTCTTTGCATTTTCAAAGCTGAATGGTTGACTGAAACATTCGTTGGTACGCTAGATATTTTCAGCGACAAGGCCGCAATTATCTCGTTCATTGGGTTTAGGTTATGCCGGCAATCGGCTTCATTTTGTTGATCTGGTGCGTACTAGATTCGTCGCTTTTGGAAGATTGTTACAGCGCTCATCAAACTTCACGCAAAGGCGCCAAGAACTGGCAATCATCTCTGCGCCTCTGCGTGAGACAAAATTCTTTTAAAGAACGGAACACTAATCTGCTTTTATTATTACTAATCCAACACGCAGTTTCGAACCTACCGCGTTTCAATTAGTGTCGATTAGGAGACTTTTAAATAAATCGCAATCAGCAGCGGCAAAACTGAGGAACGCTCCTTGGAACAGTCTGCTTAAGTCGATACAATGTCCGCCCTCGCGGGCCAGTAGCTCAG
>CAZHCH010000201.1:0-3512 GCA_964530985.1 uncultured Pirellulaceae bacterium
GTTCCTGACACCTTTATTGAATCTCGGTAGATTTTTACTGAACACCGACAGGGAGGTCGTCATGAGTGTGAGAAAGTAAATCGTTAATCTGACTGCAGCGGAGCGTAAAGTGTGAAAAGGGACAGGTCTGCCGGTCCCTTTTATTTGATTTTTTTGTAGGCTCTCTGCTGTCATCGTGCTTAGCTCGAAAGAATTTGGCCGGCGTTGGTATTGGTTGGGCCATGAGCTTTGATAGAGTATCGGGGGTTCTACACTTGTGTTTCAGACTCCTTTAGTCACTTGGAGGCAGTTATGCCCTCAATACATCGCAGTAGCCGAATCAGATCGCGCTTGTTTTCGTTGCTGTTTTTCCAAATCTCCACGTGGCACATTTTTCTTTTCTGCGTGGTATCGACTCGTGCTGCTGCACCGAAGCAAGAGTCTGACTCGGCCAACAAAGAACTTGAAAAAGTTGTGCAGTTGCTCGACACTCAGAATTCTGAATCGGCGAGCGAGGCGATAAAGATCATTCGCCGCATGCCTGAGGAGAGTTGGGCAATTGTTGATGAGATCGCTGCCAGTGGTTATCTGCACAAAGTGCGGCAGGTGATGGCCCAAGTTGATTTTGGAGAATTGATTAATAAATGGGGGAATAATAATCTGCTCGATACGGAAATACTTGGCGAAATCCGGAATCGTCTTATATCTGAAACAGACGTCCAATCTCTTAAGATCGATCGCGAATCCGCTTTGGAGATGTTTCGCAAAGGAATTTCAAATAACCAAACGCGTTTCCATGCCCTGCGCACGTTGCAAGGTTTGCCGCAAGTCACCTTCGACGAGGCACTTACCGACTCAATCATCGGCTGCTTGGATGATGAAGGTCAAGTTGAAATGGGTGGTTCTTGCAGCGGTCCTATAGTTTATACGGTTCGTCGTTCAGCAACTGTGGTCTTGAGCCAGCATGTTGCCAGCCATGAA
This sequence comes from uncultured Pirellulaceae bacterium, assembly GCA_964530985.1. Lineage (GTDB taxonomy): Bacteria > Planctomycetota > Planctomycetia > Pirellulales > Pirellulaceae > Mariniblastus. The sequence continues at coordinate 961 of CAZHCH010000201.1, forward strand.
CAGAAGCTGATTCAGTTACTGGAGGATCCTCGTGATTATCGACGTCGTTGCGGGATCGAAATCATTGTCGGTGACTCGCAGGTCTTGTCCCGACATGGCGATCGAATTCTAGAACTCGTGGAAGATCAAAACCCAGAAGTGCGCGACACCGCCATTCGAAAACTGTCATTACTAGAGGGGCGTACCAAGGATGTGGTGAAGGTACTTACCAACTTGAAAGTGAAAAACTTTCAAAGCATTAATTGTTTAGGCGCAATTTTTCCACGCTCAGACAAAAGGGATCAAATTCGCATCGCCAACTGGATAGTTGATCGGGTGGTAGAAGAAGGGCGATTAACATACGTGTATCCAGATGAGCTAAAAAAGATATTGCCTGAACTAGACCAGCCTACTTTAGACAAAATGCTGCAACGATTACTTGCGAAGTTTGAACGTTCGAAACCTTGTAAAGACTGGGAGGTGGACTTGTTATCTGCTGCAGGACCTCGGGCGGGGGTCGTCAAGCCAGCGCTGCGACGGATGTTGAAGGATTCGTCGGCGGTGATGAAGCCTGTTGTTGCGACTGCGCTTTTCCGCGTCACGCAAAATGCCGATGAAGTACTGCCGTACTATCAGGCTGCACTTGATGCGGATGACTTTTCACTTCATAGCGCTGCGATCAGTGGGCTGAGAGAACTAAGGGCCGAAGCAGCGCCGCTTGTGCCGCACCTGATTCCTTACTTAGATGAATCCCGACCAAGCAACTATTTGTACTTTGCCGCCTTGCGAAAAATTGGTCCGGCAGCAATTGCAGCGGTTCCAAAGCTGGAGCAGCTTCGTCAGACTGCGGAAAGTGAAAAATTCAAGAAACAGATCGAGTCGACGCTGCGAGTCATACGCAACGAAACTGATCCTAGCTCGCCAACCCAAGATGTTTTGTCGCCCGATTAAAACGACGATCGGTTAAATACCTCTACCACGAATGGTACTGTCGTTGAGTCTGAGAAGCCAAGGAGGGTCTTTTCATGTCTGGACAGACACCATATTCTCCGGGAAACAAAAAAGGTGTCAGGGTCAGGAGCCTTTTCTTGTCCTGCACCATTTTTTAACACCAAGCTAGGTGAAAACCTTTGATTGTGGAATTTTCAACCGCGAATACACGCTAATAAACGCGAATGCAAAATTTAGGTTTTCATTCGCCTCCATTGGCGTTTATTCGCGGTTCTTTTAGTTCGTCTTATCGTATTGAAATCGACTTAAGTAACCGTGGAAGGCGACCGTTCTCGACCGGCTTCCTAGTTGCAGTGGCCCAGCACTTGCCTAATTTGGGACGATCAATCCAAACTCTCAAGAATCTCTTGCTGCTGTGATGTGAACTTCTCAAAATCAGATCTGGCTTCGGTCTTGTGCCAAACGCCTAGACCGTCCAATGCCAAGAAGCCTTTGTCGGACAATAATTTTTTCTGCGGCTCGGGTAACGAGTTGGCTTTGATCAGTACTTGATTGAGTCGTTTAACCGTTTGTGGAACTTTGGGAGCCTGAGCGTTTTTATCAAACGCTTCATGCAAGATTCGACCACACGATAAAGCGGGCTGTTTCTTCTTTAACACATGAGCAATCGTTGGTGCGATATCGAGTATTTCACAATATTTGAATGATACAGTGCGACGTACACCGGCGCCCACAAGTAAGAGTGGTGTGACGTTCGAGGCAGCGCTGTAGGGCTCATGCCAACCCTCATTGGCCTGCCCATGGTCGCCACAAATCATTAGCAACGTGCCATCCCATAGGTTTTCAGATTTGAGCCAGTCGACAAAACGTCCGAGCTGCTCATCGGCGGTTTTAACGGCTTCTCGATAGCGAGATTTTTTATGCCAGATATTTCGGTAGTCTGGTTGATCAGAGTACTTTTCCTTGCTGACTCGCATCCCCTTAATTCCAGCTTGCTGAAGGTGGACTCGCATGAAAGTAAACTTCTGTTGCTCCATCGCTTTGATCGTCAAGTCGACTACCAAAGAGTCCGGGTTGCGGGGTTTAGAAATGTAAGTGCCAAAACCACCACTAACGTCCAAATACGAGTGGGCGTTGACGATGAATGCCGTCTCTTTTGGATCAAACGAGTGTTGAATCAAATTCTCGCGGATGCCATCGGTCCCGATAAACGGAGTGCCCGACATTAACATGGGATTGGGCAATGAGCAGCTCCAGGGATACTCGGGGCTCTTCTTGGGGTGCCCTGGTAAAACGAGGTGCATGGTTTGATAGTAAACGCCCTGATTTTTGAGCTGATTGTAGCGGGGCATGTCAATACGCGCCGGTGCTTCGGTTGCTAGGCCATCGATGATGAACAAGATAACGCGTTCAGCTGGCTCCTGAGCACAAGCCTGCCGTACAAAGCAGGCAAGACCTAAAAACAAAATCAAATACTGAAGCACGCTGATGCATGCAGTTTTCATAATATGCGTGTTAAAAAAACGAAGAAGTGTTGAACAAAAAACAAACCAAAGGTGTCGCGTACCGGTTTGGTAGCTTAATCAGAACAAGAAAAGGTGTCAAAACAAGAAAAGGTGTCA
>CAZHCH010000202.1:0-3437 GCA_964530985.1 uncultured Pirellulaceae bacterium
GGGTCGACCAAGACGACTTTGCCCCCGCGTTTGGTGATGTCTTTCAAGCGGTTTTTGACATCAGGGGCCGTCATCAGGCTGCCGTTGGACGCTGCTGGGTTGGCTCCCAGCATCAACATATAGTCGGTGTTGTCGATGTCGGGAATCGGGATCATCAGCCCATGCCCGAACATCAGGCTGGCCGCAAGATGATGCGGAAGCTGGTCAACCGAAGTGGCAGCAAAACGATTGCGGGTGTTGAGCGATTGCTTGAGGTACTTTTGAAACAGCAAGGCTCCCGAGTTGTGGACGGTCGGGTTGCCAAGATACAGCGCGACCGAGTCGTCGCCGTGTTCTTGTCGAATTTGCATCAGTTTTGATTCGACCAAATCAAACGCGTCTTCCCAACTGATAGGCTCGAAGCCATTTTCGGTTCGGCGGACTGGCGTCTTTAACCGGTCAGGATCGGCGTGAATGTCCTGAAGTGCAATTGCTTTGGGACAAATATGGCCGCGGCTGAGCGGGTCGTTTTTATCTCCCTTGATGGAAACAACCTGCTTCCCATCGTGCTCAATCGTCAGCCCACAGATGGCTTCGCACAGATTACAAGATCGAAATGCGGTTTCCGTTTTCGATGCCATTTGAGTTATCCGTTATGCACGGTCACATCGACGACCGGACTGCTGGCCTGGAACATATACAGCAACGCAATCACAATGCTAAATGCCAGTGAGATATAGCACATCGGCACCGAACCAAACGCCACCGGACAAACGTCACCTTTGACTAATTCCAACACCGAAGCGAGCGCTGCAAGCCCACCAGCGATGAACGTTCCACTCCAAAACAGGTAGCTGCCTATCGCGCCGGGCATCAAGATCGAAAGTGCAACCCCCGCAGCGATCAAGATGTATCCGCCGAACGCGATGTAGCACGCGGGAACCATGTCGCCCAGGACCGGACACGCTTCACCGGAAAGGTGTTGTTCGTAGGACAACCGTCCGGCTCCCCACAGCCCAAAAAGAACCATGGCGATCAGTGCAATTCGTATAAGCATTTGATGTTTCTCCTGCGTGCTGCCCTCTCTTCAGGCCGGAGGCCGGAGTAGGTGGCGACGGTGCTTCCAGCCGGTCTTTCGCGCGCCGTCCGTGGAGCGGTAATGAAGAGCCATTTGAAAATTGTATGGTTGGTGTTGTGAAGTTTGGTTGTTCGGTCACCGCGTAAGACAGGCCGGAGGCAGCTGTCGCCACCTTCCGGCTAAAGCCGGTTATGATTGGCTAGTTTGCCAAGCGGCACTCTTGCATGCTGCCGAGTTCAGGAGCGTCGAAGACCTGCGTCTGACCGGTCAAGAATTTGACTTCGATCGACTTAACTTCCGCTCCGCCAGTTCCAATAGTGATCACCGGCGAACAGTCACTACAGAGCCCTTCGCCTTTGACGAACGGTTCGTAAATCGTTCGTCCGTCGGCCAATTCCGCTTTGACCATCGCACTGACGGCTTCGACAACATTAGGCAAGGACACTTTTACGAACCCCTTGTCGGTATTGTTGCTGAGAAACGCTTTGGATGCTCCGGCGATGTTGATGTGAATCAAATCAGGAGCACCATCTAGATTAAAATCAGCGGTAACTGGCGAGATGCCGAACTGTTTGTTCACGATGCCCATTTCGGCACCGACTTCCGCGAACTGGCCTTCGGTATTTTGCAACAAGAACCGACCCGGCAGTCGCAAGAATTCAAGTTTGTGCGGAGGCAAATCGACATAGTTTTCCGACACAACCAAATCCGTCCGGCCGTCGAGATTAAAGTCTTCAAAGATACAACCCCAAGAAAATTCGTAGTCGGCGACTTTTACTTCGTCGGAGGTGTCAGTGAATTCGAAGTTGCCTTCGTTGTGGAACATAATCCAATCTGGATGATACGTTTGGTCCTCTCTAAGGTCGCCTTTTGCTAAGAATGGCGGAGCGGTTGTTCCGGTATTGGAAAAGAAGAAATCGACCAAGCCATCGTTGTCGTAATCACCGACCGCGATTCCCATTGGGTAGCTGTAGACGTCTGAGTTAGGGTTTTTGACGTTTTCAAACGTCATGTCGCCGTTGTTTTTCCACGTGCGAACTTGTCCGGTATCGTGAGCGACGATCAAGTCTTCGTCGCCGTCCTGGTCCGCGTCAAAGAACACCGCTTGGAATGTGTTGTGCTTGTACAGCATTCCCGCTTCTTCGGTTTTGTCGGTGAACGTGTTGTCGCCATTGTTGATCAGCAACGCACTTTGTCCGCCGTATCCTTCTTTATTGAAGATGTTGTAACCTTCGATAAATTCTTTTTTGATGTAGCCGCAAACGTACATGTCAAAGTTGCCATCGCGATTCAGGTCAGCCACGGCAATCGACAGCGGGCAAGTGTCTTCTTGCAAAGGAACTTCAAGATTCTTGCCGGTAAGCTTGCCGCCATCGTTGGTGTAGAGCCAAATGCTGTTTTTACGAGTCACAATCAAATCGTTGTCGCCATCGTGATCAACGTCCAGCGACGTCGCACTCATCGAAGCTTCGGATAGGTCTTCTTTTTTGAAACCAGTTTCGGCGGTGATGTCGACAAACTTCCCATCGGTGAAGCGGTAGATGACGTCCGACTGGTCTTGGCCGCCGCATAGGAAAAGCTCTTCGGCGCCATCGTCAAGATTGAACGCACAGCCGCCGGTGGCTTGAATCTGAGTTGCTTTGACGTACTTGTGTTCGAAGGGAATTTCGACTTCCGTGTATTTTGGAATGGTAATGCCTTCGGTAGAAACGTTGTACGGAATCGCCGCGTCGTTTCTGAATCGCATGATGACAAACGCCAGCAATGCGATTACTGCACAGATCATGAAGATCGGAATCCACTTGAGGTAAGAAAAGATGGACTTCTTTTTCTTGTAAGGTGTTTCGTTTGTGTCATTCATTTTTAATCTTTCTAAATTACTTCTATTGTTTTTTCCTACACCTAAGACGCGGTGGCATGGTTGCCGGTATTTCCAAAAGTCAGCGACAGCAAAAAGAACAAACTAAAACCAACGTTCAATGCAATTGGTGCCACGTATCTTCCAACTTCCGGCGCGACCAACAAGACAATGAAGTTCATCACCAAAAGTACAATGGGGCTGGTCGCTGCCATCCACTTTGGGTAACGCGTCAGGCCGGTCAAGACTTGCTTGATATAAATAATCGAAATCACCAACGTGGTGATGCGAATAATGTTTAGGAGTGATTCACACCGTAGATTATAGAGGTCAATCAGGTTCGTGTCTTTAATTAGATCAGCGTGATGCACCAGCGACCCGATGCTCGACCGAGAACTCATCCACATGGCGCCATACAAGAACCCAAACGAACCGATCAGAAAGAGAATTTTCGACCATTTTTCGTCGGCCGGTTTAATCATTTCCGCAATATGCCAAACGCCCACAAAATAAAGAGGTACC
>CAZHCH010000203.1:0-3258 GCA_964530985.1 uncultured Pirellulaceae bacterium
GTATCTGGCGCCGGATTGCCAGAGGTAGACGGCTTATTCGTTCCATCGACCGCTCCGCCGACGGAGTCCGAATCGGGAACCGTTTCGTCGCTTGGATATTGGAATGGCAAGATGGCTTGGGATCGAGCCGACGGGAAATCCGCGCGAAGCCCAGCGTTGTCCTATTCGAACTCTTACAAGTCTTGGCGAATCTGTCGACTCGACGGCCACCTCGCTTACGACATGACCTGCGACCACGCGCTGCCTCCCACCGATGTAGAATGGCATGTGTATAAAAAAGGTGTTGCCCCTGCACCGAAACTTGTACTACACCACTGTGATCCTCGACAGCCCTGCCCCGCACCGAACGTCGTTTTTGTTCTCGGCGGCCCCGGAGCTGGCAAAGGCACGATGTGCAAAGTGGCTAAGTTGCAATTGGGATGGGTGCATCTATCTACGGGCGACCTGTTGCGAGCGGAACTCGAAGCCGGCGGTTCTGCGGCCCCAACGATTCAAGAGTACATTGATCAGGGCAAGTTGGTCCCCAACGAGATCGTGGTCGGATTACTAAAGTCAAAAATGGAGTTGATCACCCGCACGACGGGTAAAAACAATTTCTTACTGGACGGCTTTCCACGATCGCTTTCAAATTTAGATGTTTGGCATAGTCTTTTTGGCGATCAAACCGAACTTCCAAAGATGCTCTACTTCGAATGCCCTTACGAAGAACTTGAAAAACGGATTCTCGGTCGAGCCCAGCATTCCAGCCGTTCGGATGATAATATCGAAAGCATCAAACTAAGATTCGACACCTTCAAAGCAGAAACGTTACCCACGGTCGAATTGTTTAAAAAGCGTGGACGATGCGTGGAGATTGACACGAGTGTCCCTCGCCAACAGGTATATGAATTGGTTTGCGAGCAATTAGCCGAACACACCGACGAATCGCTACGAGATCAACCGTTGACCGAAGAATCTGAAATGTTGTTGGGACTGCGGCCTTATCCCAAGCAATCTTGAGTGATGACAGTGTTACGGACCAGTCATGCGACCAATGGGAACCGGTTAAAAGAAAGATAGCAACTCCGATATGCATCAGGGCATCAAATTAACGCCGGGCAGAATCGAGAGCGTTTTGAGCTTTTTCGGCAGCTTCGGTATTGGGATACTTTTCGATAAGTTTCTTTAAACGTTTCGCAGCGCGTTCCATACCGGATCGACTGGCTGTTTTCAACGCATTTTCGAGTTGTCGCGACGCTGTCAATTGCGTCTTAACCGCATCGCTACCCAACAATATTTTGAGTTCGGCCTTTACATCGGTATCGGTGTCATAACCTTTAAAGCGGTGTTCGAACTCCAAAAACGTCTTGTAGGCCAGCCACTCATCATCTGCAGTTTTCGCCGCAATCGCCTTTTCGAGAGTTGCAGTCAATTTTCCTTGAACGTAATCGTTCAAAGTTTGTGCAGCAGTTTGCACTTCTGTTTTTTTACTTTTCAAAGCACGTTGGAGAGTTCGCGCTTGCGAAACAAAGTCACCAAACTCAATCGCCTGCCAGGCCGCTTTGAGTGAATCGGGAATACCGTCTGGGTCAACATTCCACTCAGCAGTCGTCATTGCCACTTTTGCACTGCCGTCGATACCATAGGATCGAACCAACGAACCTTCTGCGTTAAGGACTCGATAGCCCGAAATTCTATCAAGACTGATTTCGCCTACGCCTGCTGCACTTTCGAATACACGAGCTGAATCGACGATTGTAGGCCAAGTAATACCATTTTTCCTGATGTACGATGCTACCTCGGAGCTACTGTTTCCTGAGTTGACTGCGATAAAGACGACTGGATCACCTTGATATTTGTTGGCGTCCGCCAACAGTTCGGGCCATGCCCGAGTGCACTTACCTCAGGTTTCTTCGAAAAAATACAAAACGGCCGCTTTGCCATCGAGCATCGCCGTTGTGAGCGGCGGCGAGTTAAGCCAAACCGAAGGATCGGTCGGCATCTGAAATCGTTCACTGTCTTGTGCCACGGCAATGTCCGAAACCACGAAACATCCCAGCAACACGAAACAAGCCAAGGCGCGTCTGGCCCAGGCCGAGAAAAGCTGAAACCCGATACGATCGAGCCGAGAAATAGAAGAGACTCGAAAACGTATCATCTGAAAACCATTTTTATGATGGAAGGATATTTGTGGCGGTCATGTCAGACCGACACGGATTTGGCGATACTCAAAACCGCAACCAAAACAACTGGACGTAACCACTCGAATAGGCTCAGACCTGACGGATATATCATACCAAAAATCGATCTCTTCAATACACTCCACTCCGTTGAATTTGTGGCGCCGATCTTCATGGCCGGCTCTATCAACGACGACTTCATTGGCGGATGACGCCGTCAGGCAAATGAAACTACGGTATATCATCGAAAATAAATTTCGTTGATACCCACACAATCGGTACATCCTAACGCATAAACGGTCCTTTTCTTTGCTTCGCGCTGCTGACTGGCGCTCGCAGCGATACGGTGAGGTAAATCTTACTTTTTTTTGCAGGAAGTTTCGATGCTTTTAAAATTCTTCCCAATTTATACTGCAATCGTCTTGGCCGGTTGCGCGGTGACTTTCGCTAGAGCCGAAGACACCCCCACCAACGTCGGAGGTTGGACAAATCGTGCAAGACCTGACGCTGGTCGACTGTGATGGAACGTCAACCCGACTAAGCCAATTGAACGATTGCGATGCCGTTGCAATCATGCTCGAACAGTTTCGTTACTACGCTTAGTTAAGCAGATCATCCAGACCAACGTTTGTGAAGTCGACATTCATTCGAGAAATCGAAACAACCGCAGACACCGACAAGATAACGCACAAAAACGATTGCGCCCAAGAAACAGCAAATCCATTACCGAGTGAGTATGCGTGAATATAACTAAGCACCGTTCCACCGACAATCAATCCTGCCGCAAAAATCGCCAAAAGCCCTCCGAGATTGCGCAGGAAAAAAGGAACGATCAACCCCAGAAACGCGAACGGGAATATCCAACCCAGCGGAATCCTCTGAACGATACCGCTGCGGTTAACCAAGACAAACGGATTGCTGTTGTAAATCATGACGCATAGGCATACCGTCGTTAAACCAAGTAACACACATAGAAATTTCTCCGAGCGATCCAATCTGTCGATCATGCTGAGTTCTTAATTTCTCATAGATAGAGATAGATAACGTCCACGATTGCCAATTCGGCATCAGCGAATTTTCATTAATTATTCAGCCACAA
>CAZHCH010000204.1:0-3099 GCA_964530985.1 uncultured Pirellulaceae bacterium
TGTTACGTTGATTGATCTTCATAGTTTGCTCCTGAATGTTGAAGTAAAAACCTGAGTGACGGAATGTCACTGTGGTTTGAAGAATCAACACTCTACAACGCAACCAGCATGCCAAAGCCGATTGAAATCGCCCAAGCCATTGCAATTCAGGCATTTATGTCACCAGCGAAAAAACTGAGTATCTACTCAATGCACTGCCAACTGGCAAGAATTGACAAAATTGCAGCCGCCAAAAGTACACTTGTTCACACAAGGTAATTCACTGTCGGGGAAGTTGTTTGGTTGCAGTGTGGTTGTCTCTATCAGTCATTCGGATTTGATTGACAACGTAGACTTTTTTACGTTTGAGCTTTGTCTGAACCATAAAACAACTTCATTCGTAAATCGACCAGTTAACGCTGGAACCTGCGAACGGTTGGTTGTATAGTCATTGGTATGCGCCGTCGATTTGACATCTATGTGACATCAAATGTACATCCATCGGTTAGCGGAGTGATTCGACCAAAGTTGAGTAAACCCGCTTTGATCCCTGTACATTGGTGTTTTGGCAAGTTCATGTTCACTTGGCCCAAGACTTGCATGAGTTATGAGTGTTGGAGCAACTGAGTATTTGGGCAACTTGAATATTAAATTGCTTTAGAACGTCTTTATCCCCCTGGTGAGATATTTTTATCGAGCCAAACCTTTCAAGGAGAATCTGATGAAACAATTCGTAATTTTATTTGCGGCTGTCTGCGCAATGACCTTTATGACCGGTCAAGCCGATGCCCAGTGTGGTGGAGGCTATGGTGGAGGTTTTGGTGGCTATTCAGCTCCAGTTTACCGCTCTTCCTACCGCCCTGTTTACGGTGGAGGCTTTGGTGGCTTCGGCCGTAGCGGAATCAGCATTAACGTAGGCCGTAGCTTCGGAGGCCGTGGCTTTTCCAGAGGTGGCTTCTCAAGAGGTGGCTTCTCTAGAGGTGGCTTCCGTTTTTAAGCACTGCTTCGGTGGTTTAGCCATCAATTCGATTGAGTGTTGAGCTGACTGAAAAAGATAAACCGAAAAGCCACGCATTAAATGCGTGGCTTTTTTTGTTTCAATCCGTTCTCGTCTTGTCAGTAGCTCTTGTCAGTAGCTTAACCGAGTTCTGTTATCACAGGATCCATAACCTTGGTATTACGTTCAATCGCAAGCACCGTTGTTCGCTGTTGCGTTCCATTGCGATTGACGGCAACAACCGGCAGTACCTGCCGACGTTCTTGCATCACCATACGAACTGCAAACGTGCCATCGGGTTTAACCTTCACAGGCTGTCCAGCCACTGTCACGTTCGTCCCGTCCGCAGCACTGCCATAAACGACCAAGTGAGCATCCGCCTGAAAATGAAATTCGTCCTCGCTAATATTCAACACCCCACCCAAGCGCTCAAACGCTGGCACATAGACAGCTTGCTGTGACTTCTCTTCCAAGACTTCTTGCAGATCCGCGGTCACGCTTTCATCTAGTCCACCGCTTAGCGCGAAGTAACGTTCGACATCGTTGGTAATGTCCGTCCAATTTTCGTCTAGTTGTTTTTTTGCGTTTTTAGCAGGCGTCACTTGATTGCTCTTGGCGATCAAGTGAAATTTTTCTTGGCCGACAACATAGCCAATGGACAATCGCAATGTTGCTCCGGGAGCCGCGTTTTGGAAATACCAATTACTCACACCGCTGTGGATTTCAATTTCTTCGATCTGGCGTTCGCTCGAGCTTATATCGCCTTCCTTGACAACCTCCATAACTCGCAACACCGGTTTGGCGAGATGCCATTGATTGCCGATCGCCACTCTCGCACGATCAACGCTAGCTTTAGTAATCTCCCAATAGGCTTGCAACCAAAACGAATCCCGCACAATCACCACCAGCCGGTCTTTAGCAGGTGCTTGCGGCAGACCAGTGGCTTGGGCAGCCAACGCGAGGTTCTTACGGTTTTCTTTTTGCTCTCGCTCTCGCCGCAACTTCAATGCGATCGCAGACTCACTGACGGCGATCTTTGCAGCACTCCGTCTGGAAGTCCTTGGCTTGGTCGATTTACCAGCAGCGCATAAGGCTGACTTTTTGGCTACCGACTGACGTTGTTCGTTTCGAGCCACTTTGAGCAAGGCTTTGACAAGATCGCTTTTATTCATTGAGTGCCAGCCGGTGACTCCACTCCGTTTTGCGAGCTGAGCTAACTCTTTCGACTTTTGGGCGTTAAGTGAGGCCGCAGTTATCATCAAATCTCCCCTTTTTTCAGCCAATGGACTCCGCCTTGAAACTGAAATCTATCCTTAGCTGAAATCCAGTTTCAGCCTCACGTATATAAATGTGTAAATAACTCGCAGGGCCTGAAAACGACAGAATAGAGCCCGCCGCCAACAAATCCGAAAAAGAAGAATTCGCCACAGAGCAGGTGGGGGATACCGCGTGGCTTGGTTTTGTTGTCTATAGCGACGGGTCCGATGATAGCTGAAGATCGAAAAATTGCAAGAAAATTCACACAACAAAGATTCAAAGCGTGGCCCTAAAGCACTCAGTATCAACAACATGCAATGATTGGGTAAAATGATTGGGTAGTGAAACAGCACACCATAGCGCACCCAGTCAAACCCAGCAAAATTGAACCGGCGTTCTCGAAAATTGCCCAAAACCAACAGCTCTTCCCAGCTTCTAGAGGTTCTTGAATCACGTGAAGCACCTTTAGTCCGACGATGAACTCAGCGTCAAGTAAATAGATACCGTAGCCCGAAGCACATGCTTTTGGTCTTCAAACCGCCCAATACCAGTTACCCTCCAGCCCAACACTTTCAAGCAATATAAAGAGGCTTTGTCTCCCAGTAGCCAGCTGCGATACAGCAAAGCAAATGTAACCGACTAATCGTTGGTTGTTCCAGCCTGAGTGTTTGGGGACGTTGGCGAGTTTGCAAGGTGTTGTTCAGCGTCTTAATGTCACACCTGCTGGTTTATCTTGCGCCGAAAATTCCGATCGCAGCAAGACATCGTGAAAAATTTCTCAATCTTCTTGCAGCGCCTCTTGTCGTTCCTTGCCTTCTTGTTAGATTGTCGGCGTCTTTGGAGGAACCGATGGTTGATGATCGATC
>CAZHCH010000205.1:0-3012 GCA_964530985.1 uncultured Pirellulaceae bacterium
TGTGAGCCGTTCGCGCTAGCGTCGGGCCTTAACAGGATGTCGCTTAACCTAGCAACGCCCGACGCTAGCGCGTTTGGCTCACAGCGAGGGAATATGTGAGTCGACTCCGGCTACCTTAAAAATCAACCGTTTGGTTTTCGTTTTAACAGGTACATCACACCGTGCACGTTAGGAATAAACCAAAGTCTGGCCCCGTAAATATCTGCGTCTGCTTTATCGATGTAGTCGGTCTCAGTTTGTAACGTATCAATGGCGGGCAAGAAATGAGCCGCGACAGTTTCGACTTTTTTGGACATCGAATCTGGTACGATTTGGTTTTCCTGTTTGTGCATCATGGTGTTGAACGTGTCACAGGCGATCACGATTTCACTCGCGGCCGTTTGACGAGCCATCTGTTGGTGAAGCATTTGGTGAATGTCACAATTGATCACCACAAACCCGAACACTTCTTCTGTCTTGGGGTCGTAGACAGGTACGCTTGCCAACAATCCGATGGTTTCATCACAATTCTCGGCAGAACAAATCGCATCGCAAATCAGCGTAGTGTGTACTTCGCCCGGCTTCTTATCGACAACACTGGCGATGGAGTCGGGAATACGCGCGGCGTTTAAGCGGCTTTTGGGGACGCTACGGATGTTGGAAGCGTCACCACTGTGTCGCTCGACCCGAACAATCTCTCGATAATGAGTTACTTCCTGTTCGGTGGCACAATAAGCGATACTGCGGTAGTTCGGGTTAGCTTGTAGCAGTCCGTGGAAAATCGTGGACAGGCGTTCTCGCCAAGCCGAAATGCTCTCGTCGGTTTCTGCGCTCATTACTTCCTCGATCGGTGGCAAGGTTGCACTGAAACGAACGTTTCGTTCGAGGTTGAAAACCGACGCTTGCAAGTCGGCGCGGAGTTCGCGGCCTTCCATGCGTAGCTTTTCATAGGCGGCTTGTTTTCCGCTTTGGCCGGCGACCCAAGACTCGACCGCGTTGGCGAGTTCTTGGACGGAGTCGAATCGCATGTGTCGTTTACGAGCCATGGCCTTGACACTGATGCGTTCGAGTTCAGACGGTACCCAATGTTTGGTTGACTTGGAAGCTGTTGGCGGTTCGGATTCGGAAATGGCTTTCAAAACGGATTCGACATCCGCGGCGCTATTGGCGGCACTTTGGGTATGCGGAGCGTCGCCGGTCAAGATAGAAAACAGAATTGCGCCGAGTCCATAAATATCGGTTCGTTCGTCGACCTGATCCAACGCACCTGCAGCTTGTTCAGGAGACATGAACAGTGGTGTTCCGACTACGTCGCCATGCATTGTTTCCGCTAAGGTTGATTCCGTCATGTTTTTGATGTGTTCCATCTTGGTCGCTAGTTCGCTGTCTTCCAAAACTTTTGCCAAACCCCAGTCAAGCACGATCACTTGACCAAAGTTGTCGAGTGCGACGTTTTCAGGTTTTAAGTCCCGGTGAATCACACCGCGCGAGTGGGCGTAAGCGATTGCTTGACAAATATCCAAGAAAATCGAAAGCAAACGGTGTAGCGCAAGCGGATCGGCTTCCCCTGCTTCAATCTTGTCATGGTGTTCTTCAATCGCATTGGCTAACGTTCGTTTGCCAACGAAGCGCATCGCGTAAAAGGGTTCGCCAGAGTTCTGGTCGACGCCGTATTGGTACAGCGAAATCACGTTGGGGTGTTCGAGGTGGCCGGTAATCTCTGCTTCTCGGTGAAAGCGAACCCATGATGTCTCGGATTCAAGTGCTTCTGGGCGAAGTTCTTTGATGGCTACGTTTCGGTTCAGTTTCCGGTCACGGGCAAGCCAGATGTTGCCCAGTCCGCCTTGTCCAAGTTTTCGAATTAGTTTGAAATTCGAAGTCAGTTCGCGTTGTTGATCACCTAGGGGAGCGGCAGCTTGAGATCTCCTGCTAGGACTGGCCGACGATTGATCCGCGGTGTTGAGCAATCCAGCTTGAGAGAGGCTGAGCTTTTCCTCGATCGCCTTCGAAACGCTTTCCTTGAATCGTTCTTTGGCATCGATGCTGAGTGATTCGTCTGAAGGAGCGTTTGCCGATTTGACAATCGAATCTTGGATCAACTTTGAAAGCTCAGCAAACTTAGCAGCTTCTTTGTTGGACTTTATGTTTTGATTGACTTGTTTCAGTTCGGCCTTAGTCAGTTCAAGTCGAATTGATTTAGTGATCAGTTGACTGATCGATTTGTCATCAGGCATGGTGATTTGTCTCCGTCTCGATTTTCCATTTTGTTCCGACGCATTTTGCAAGTCCAAGTCGAGCGCGATGGATTCGGATCCACATGTTGGAAGGCGAAATTTGCAGTTCGTCGCAAATTTCTTCGGAAGAAAGTTCTTCCATCACTCTCAATATAAAAACGTCGGCTTGGCCTTTGGGCAACGTATTTAAACAGTCGTTGACAATGGCTTGTAGTTCTTCCATCTCGATTGCTTGGCCGGGAGCAGGTGCCCATCTGATAGCGCCGGGTTTCCAGTTTCCTGCCGCGTCGAACATTTGGGCGGATGGATCATGTTCGTCTTCGTAAGGTGAAACACGATTGTGCTTGTTTTTCGCTCTAACGTGGTCAATGATTTTCCGTTTTAGAATTCCAATTAGCCAGCCGCGTTCGGATCCAGCGCCACTGTACTGTTCGGAGTAGCGAACGCCCGCGAGAAAGGTTTCTTGAACGACCTCTTCGGCAGCGTTGGTGTTTCTCAACCGCGAGTTGGCGTACCGGAAGAGGTAGTCGCCATACTCATCTACCCATGTTTCTGGGTTTAGAGGTTTGGGCTTGGTGTCTGCCATTTTGCACAGTCAAGAAATTAGAGAAAGTCGCGATGGGTTTAAGGTTACAGAATACCATAAAGCACTTTTGCGCGCAACATTTCAAGGTGCCTATTTTTTCACGCTTCTAAGAAAGTTGTAGCTATCTTCACCAAGAAGGTGGAAAACAAAGAGTCTACGCTCTGGCGAGCGTAGCTGCACGTCGAAGGCGTCGTAGCTGGGCTCGCCAGAGCT
>CAZHCH010000206.1:0-2885 GCA_964530985.1 uncultured Pirellulaceae bacterium
TTGATGGGCTTGCCGTCGGGATCGCAAAAATGATCCACCAGATCACTCACGCCCGCAAACGCTCGATCGCCCACCGAATTTGCACAGACTGACGTTCCGAAGCTCACCGAAACCATTCCCGCTTGCCCGATCAACGATCCAGCCAACGACGCCGGCTGGTCCCCTTCCGCTGGGGCAACTGGAATACCTGCAGGCAAGTCTAGTTTCGCGGCAATCGTTTCGGTCAATCGACCAGCATCTTCTCCAACGCGGCGAACGGTTGGCAGTAGCGTTGCCAGTGTAGGAGCGCCCTGCCCCGCCAGTTGATCAAACTTCGCCAGTAAAGCCTGGTCGTAGTTCAACGTTTGTTGGTCGATCGGAAACATTCCCGCGCAATCGCCGATGCCGAGGTTCCATTGTCCGGTTAAGCAAAAAGCCAACCAGCCGCTAGGCGTGGTGATGTGTTTAGTTTGAGCGGCGACGTCAGGGTGATTGCGGATCGTCCACAGCCAACGAGCGGCCGTGATTCGTTTGGGCATTTTGACGCCCAACGCCTCGGTCAACTGTTGGCCTTCGTCTTCGTTACGAGCGTCGCACCACAGTCGAGCGGCTTTCAGCGGCTGGTCGTTTTCACCGACCAAGACCTCGCCGTGCATTTGCCCCGAGATGCCAATCGACAGCACTTCGAAGTCAGCGACCTTAGTACGCAAGTCGGCCATTGCGTCCACCAACGCCTGCTGCCAATCGCTTGGCTGCTGTTCGTAACAGCCCGCGTCTAGTCCCGGTAACATCTCATATCCGCCATCGCCAGTACCGACGACTCGCATGTTTTCATCGGTGAAGACGACAGACAGGCCTTGTGTCCCTGCATCAATTCCCAAATACCCTCGCGTCGCCATCGATGAATCCTTGCTTAAAATTAGTTTCTCTGCAGGCAACAGCTTATCAAAACCCACCTGTTGCCGATAAGATACCTCCGAAAAGTTTTTCCCAGATCCAAATGCAACCTAGTCACGTACATGTCGCCACCCATCGAAGTCGAATTCAAATTCCCAGTCGATAACCTCGCCGAACTACGCGAATCGTTGCTGGCGTTGGGGGCACAGCCTGTCAATGTATCAGAGCAAGTCGACGAATACTTCAACGACCCGTTGCGAGATTTCGCCAAAATGGATATTGCTCTTCGTGTTCGCCAATCTGATGGCAAGCAGTGGCTGACGTTCAAAGGCCCTAACTTGGATCCGTCGGCAAAGATTCGGACCGAAATCGAAACGCCGTTGGTCGACCAAACTGCTGCCGAACAAATCAAACAGACTTTCCTTGGAATCGGGTATTACTCGGTTGCTCGCGTGGCCAAATCCCGAGAAACGTTGGCATTGGACTGGGAAGGCCGACACGTTGAAATTTGCATGGACACGATTGCTGAAGTCGGAGAGTTTATCGAACTAGAGTTGGTCGTGGATTCCGCCGACCAACAAGACGCAGCCAAACAGGCACTGGAAGGGCTCGCCGCCAAGCTTGGTTTGTCGGGTTCGATTCGCACAAGCTATCTAGAGTTGTTACTGGAAAACCGAGGCGAGATTTAATTGAATCAATCTCAAACGTCGGTCACCCCAGAAAATGACCCAGCCCACTCGACGAATTTTTGCTTGGGGCTGTTTTATTATTGTTGCTTGAGAGTCGGCTGGATTTTTAAGACGGAGACTATTGTGATGCCGGCAGTGCTGGACGTCATCGGTGGTTCCCCGATGCTGGGCGGTTTTTTGCCGATGCTAAATCGGCTGGGGCAGAGCGTGCCTCCGTTTCTGGCGTCGGATTGGGTACGAGGCGCACGACGGAAAAAGTGGATCGCGGCCGGGTCATGCTTTACGATGGCCGGTTGTTTTCTGACGTTTTCGTTGGGGTGGCACCTGACGGACGGAAAAGCGACTTGGTATCTACCCGTTTTGTTTTTGATTGTCTACGCAATTTTTTTCACCGCCACTGGAATCAATCAACTGGTCGTCAATACATTGATTGGCAAACTGATTCGGGTCCGCCGGCGCGGTGTGTTTTCACTGTTGGGGACGGGGATCGGAGCAGTTTTGGCGGTAATGATTGCGTATTGGCTAATGAACCGATGGTTGCCCGCTGGCGATGTCGACACCAGCGAATACCGATTCGATTGGATCTTCGGTTTCACGAGCACCATGTTCATCATTGCAGGCGTCGTTGCGGCGTTATGGATTGAGCAGCCCGATGACGATCCCTCGCCAAGGCGCGGACCGTTGCAGCTATTGACCGCATCGCTAAAAACACTCCGCGAAGATCGTAACTTTTTGCTGCTGGCGGTGATTGCCGGTTTGTTCGGGATCTGCCTGACAATATTTCCTCACTACCAGCGACTGGGCAGAGAACGCTTTGACCTAGATCTAACTGCGTTGATTCCGTGGGTGTTGGCTCAGAACATTGGGGCGGCTTTGTTTAGTATCCCTGCTGGCTGGGTGGCTGATCGGTTAGGTGTGCGAGTCGTTTTGCGAACGATGCTGTTTGTGGTTTGCGTGATACCGCTGGCGGCCCTCGCATTGGTCCTGCAACCCGAAGCCGGCAAAATCTGGTACACACTGGTGTTTGGGATGCTGGGGATCACGCCGGTGACGATGCGAATGTTTAATTACTATACGCTCGAGATCACGGACTCGGCCAACCACCCGAAGTACTTAAGTACGCTCAGTTTGGCGATGGCCGCGCCGCCGTTTTTCTTGAGCGTGTTTTTTGGTTGGCTGGTCGATCAAATTAGCTTTGAGTTTGTGTTTTTGTTAGTAGTCTTTTGCTTGCTGATTGGCTGGGTACTGACGTTTTGGCTGCAAGAACCTCGTGATCAAAATGGAAAAGATCCACCAGAGCCGTAGCTGGACTCGCCAGAG
>CAZHCH010000207.1:0-2858 GCA_964530985.1 uncultured Pirellulaceae bacterium
ACACCCTTCGTCGCAAGAGCGGAGGCGAAAAGCTTAAGGTTAAAAAGTATTGCCCACGTCTGCGGAAGCACACGATGCACACGGAAAAGAAAAAGTAAGCATTTGCTGCTTTGCCAGTGAAGAAGGATAAAACACAGAG
Source organism: uncultured Pirellulaceae bacterium (assembly GCA_964530985.1). GTDB lineage: Bacteria > Planctomycetota > Planctomycetia > Pirellulales > Pirellulaceae > Mariniblastus. The sequence goes on from CAZHCH010000207.1 coordinate 140, forward strand.
GCACAGAGAACACAGGGTTTTCTCAAGCCTCGTCTCTGTGCCTCCGTGTTTAAATCTCTTCTAACACGGGGTGCTTGATTTCACTGCAGCCGAAGAAATATGTAAACGCGATTAAGCCTCGGTGCTTGGTCGCGTTTTTTCGTGGATGTATCGCAGCTATTGCTTGCTACAATCTCCAGATGAATCGCATTCTGGAAGTCATCAAAATATCGCGTCCCGGGTTTTGGCCGACTCATCTGTGGTTCTATCTACTTCCCTTTGCGCAGATGGACATGTTCGGTTCTGCTGCGTTTTGGTTGGGGGCGGTTTACGTTTGTTTTCCGATGAGCCTGTTGACGTTTGGTTGGAATGATATCGGTGATTCTGCAACTGACTCGATCAACGCCCGTAAGGACTCGTGGTTGTTTGGTGCGAGTCCCGACGAGCCGATGCGACGGGCGTTGCCGTGGATTATGATTGCGATCCAGATTCCGTTTGTGGTGGCGTTCGTTTGGATCGCCGGTTGGAAGATGTTGGGTTGGTTCGCCGCTTTTGCTGTTGCAAACGCTTGTTACAACACTTTGAAATTTAAAAGTGTACCGTGGCTGGATTTACTAAACCAAGTCGGCTATCTGTTGGTGTTTGTGCTTGCCAGTTGGTTGTGTTCGGTTGATCAACTGAACGCGCCTGCAATGATTTTTTCGGCGTTGTTTGCGATGCATAGCCACTTGTTTGGGCAGATCATGGATGTCGATGAAGACGCCGCTGCCGGTCGCCGATCGACTGCGGTAGCATTTGGGGCTGATCGAGGCGGAGTCCGTCGGAGCAAGCTGTTGCTTGCGGGGCTGTTGGCTATCGAGGCAGTGATTGCGTTTTGGTTCTTTCGGGGCTGGGTGGTTGGATTGTTTTCGTTGTCGGCAGCGGGGTTCTTTTTGTTGGATGCCTTGTTTGGGCCGCGGCGGTATCCGCTGGTTTTTGTGCAAGTATTCTTTATCGCGTGGAACTTGATCGCGATTGCGACCATGCATGTGATCTGGCGGTACGGTTTGTTTGTGCTGGGGTAGGGAAGACTAGGCGCGAAAAAAAAGGCTCTCTCGAAAATGATCGAGAGAGCCTTTTAGATTAGTTGTTGTTCGATTGGTTTTTTCTTCGCCGTAGGGCGTACCAATCGATTCTTTAATGTTGGACTACCAAGGGGCTCTTACACCGTAGACACCGATTTGATCGGAGTGTGACGGGAAGGCTGGAGTCTGTTGGTATCCGCCAGGTCCTCCACCAGCGATACCGGCAGTGCCACGACCGAACTGATGGTGAATTGGAATGCTGCGGTTTCCGCCCACGCCCCAACCGTAAGTCATTTGATAAGAGGCGTTCGCAGGTAGGACCAATGCGGTTGGCTGGTTGTATCGCCAGTGACCGTAGTTGCCATGCCACGCTCGTGTTTGTGCTTGGCTTTGGTTCCATTGGTGCGTCAAGCCATCTTGTACGCCGCGGTTGGAGTGAGCGTAGACTCGTCGCGGGCTGAAGCGATCGGCAGCCGCGCCGCGCAAAGTACGCGTCGGTAAAACAAAGCGACGACTGTTGGTGGTGGTGAAGCCTTCAACATCGAAGCCGTTGTACAGCCTTTGGGCATTGCTTTGGGCGGTCATTAAAACCACCGCAGCCAACGCGAGGCAGGCGATCATGCCATATTTTTTCATTTGTAAACCTATGATTGAAATTGATTGAGAGCGTCAGAACCGAGCCGACTGTCTAAATGGTCGATGCCGCAGAAAAGGCTTTAGCGTTGAATGTTAGAATTGGCGTCGGCAGTGCATCCGCCAGTGCAACCGGAGATGGTCTCACCTTCGTATTGGTCGCCGATGTAGGCGTCACTACTGTAGGCTCTTTTTGCTTTGCAACCGCCGTTTAAGCATCCGCATCCGCCACGTAGGCATCCACGTCCGATTCCACCACCACTACTGTTGTTCGGTATATTGTATTTGCGAGATTTCACACGGTAGAGCACGCCAGAGACACCAGTTGAAAAAGGCAAGGGCCCCATGTGGTTGTTTCCGGCTTGCCAGCGTACCGATGTTTTGACCAAGCCTTGACCGCCACCTTTGAAACCAGCGTCATAGTAGTTGTAGTAGTTTCGGGAGTGCTGATACATCATTTCGTGCGGCATCAACGGCTGGTAAGTGTAATACGACTCGCCGCCAAGAATGGGTGACCAGTGCGGGGCAGGGTACGCAGCAGCCGAAGGGCTACCGGCACCTTGGGTGTTGTACTGAGAAAACAGTGGTGCCTGAGCGGCGGCTTGGTCACCGGTAATGGCGATCACGGCGAGCAATGTAATTGCAACGCATACGAAACGAATCATGGACAAACTCCTTAAGATTTGGCGCAAGTTCGGTTGCGCTGGCGAATTTTGATTTTTGGCGCATGGTTCTGGCGCTGAATGGTTTGGTTTTCGACTAGTAAACCCTACTTTTGACAGCTAATTCGTCTTCACTCGGCTTAGTCTTTTTATGACGGTGGCACCGGGGGGATAACCGCTTGTTTGCTAATTCCCACTGCCGCTATAATTTGCGCAGGTTGCCCAGTCCGGCTTGTTGTCGCCGCAGCGGGTACGTGTCTGCGTTTTTGGCCCCCAGCAATGACGGGCAATCAAGCGCCGACTGGCAATCAACCGATACGAAGCCTTTCTCTGATAGCCTTTCGGCCCTGAGAGCGTTTCGTTGAAAGTTTGTCTTAGGAA
>CAZHCH010000208.1:0-2801 GCA_964530985.1 uncultured Pirellulaceae bacterium
TTCTGTCCGGCCTTGGCGTTTTGAGCTTGATTAGAAGTTTCTTTGACGGCCCAAGGATTCAACAGCAGCGACGGTCGAGTCAACATGTTGCCCGGGAATTTCGCTTGATACTTGCGACGCAAAATGTACTCGTATTCTTCACCGATCGTTCGACCCGATTGATAAGCCGATCGACGCAGTGATGGCACCAAGCTCCACGGTTCGACCGGACGGACACTCGCCAAATTCGCGTAGGCATCGAATGCCGGTTGGTAGCGACTGGCGATCACGTGAACGCGAGTGTTTTCGGTTGCGTTTTCTAGTTCAATCCGAACCGTTTTTTTGTTGGCGGCGATCGTGCCGATTTGAACTGCGGGTTTCGTCCGAGTCTCCAAGTGCCGCGTCGGTGACACTAATACGCCACTAGCAAGTTTACCTTGGTTGACTCGGATCAAAATGTCTCGACTCGAACCTCCCGATAGCGGTGTGACCGTGGCGGCCAAACGCAAACGATAATCGCCTGGTGGAAGCGGCTTGATATTCACCAGCCCTTTTTTAACCGATACCGAAGCTGCTAAGTCGCGAACGTACGAACCACCTCGCAACTCAAGCAACGACACCAACAACGGATCGACCTGATTAGTGCCCGCAGGAGCTGGCAATTGGATTGCTGTTTCGGCGGCCACCTGAATCGTACGAGAATAGGTTTGGTCTTGGCGGTTCAGCACCCAGTTTTTCTTCTGCCCGACGGCTGGCTGGATTTCAATGGACCGAACATTGGCCAGTGGGCCGAGTTCAATCAAGCCTCGTTTGTCGGTTTGTAAGTCGACCCAGACTTTTCGGCTGAAGGCGTCCATTTGGAAGCCAACACGAACCGCTTGCCCAGGCCGAACTTCGCCGGTCTTACCCAACGATTCGATAAAGTAACCTTGCTGTGTCGGCATCAAGTGGAAATCTTGGATGACCGGAGAGGCATCGATCTGATTGATCTGGTAAGACTTGCTGACCGACAACCTGTCCTTTTTCCCACGGCTGACATTCTTGATTTTGGCCGATAGGGTTAGCGAGATCGATTTAGTACGCGGCGGCACGGTGAATTTCACCGAGGTTTCTTGGTCGTCGTGTAGTTTGAAGTCGGTGATGTTCTTCGTCGTGTTCGTGCCGTCCAAGTCGACAACGGTGACGCTCAATTGCTGTTCGGAAAGCAACTCAACAGGAGCTTGGGCGGTTCCATTGATGGTCAACCGAGGGCGAATGATTACGTTCGCTTCGTTGCTGGTCAGTAAGTTTTCGCGGTCCAACAACATCGCGGCGTTGAATTGATAGTTTTCAGCGGACTGCTTGAACTTTTGCAAGCAATGAAAGTCGCCGCTTGAAATGATCGCCGCTCGCATGCCAGGCCGAGTCGAAAAGGGCAGCATGATCCGCCCGTTTTCGCCAGCGGTGAACTGACGGCCATCGACCCAAACAGACGCGTCGACCAGTTGGTCAAGGTCGCTGTCGAGAATCGTCAATGCGTGTCCCGCGGCAGTCACTTGATTCAGGAGCTGCAAGCGGCCTTTGCGCACCAACGCGCGGCTGCTTTTGCCACTGGCGATAAAGTCGATTACATAAACGCCACGCTCATTGAGCTCTGGGAATTCAAACTTCTTGCGGCTACGGATCGCGGGTGCGGCATCGTAGGTGTAAGACTTTTCGTAGTTGGCGGTTAGGCCGTCTAGGTTGATGTCCGTGTCGATTTCCGTTTTGTATTTTCGATAGAAGTTTCGCGTGTTGATCTCAAAAACCTTCACAATCAACTTGTTCGTGTTCTTTAGATCCAGTTCCAAGGTGACTGGATCGTCAGCACCAAAGAACTCAGGGTTACTGGCCACGAAGTCAATGTCGACTCGCTCAAGCAACGCTTTGTATTGGCTGGGCGTGAGCATCGAAGCCCACTTTTCAACGTCGCCCGCTCCGGAGAGAATTTTGGCGGTAGCGAACTGGGTTTTCAAATACTGGTCGCTGACGTACTCGCTAAACGCTTTGTAGTCGCGGGCTTTCTTTAGGAAGTGTTGCAGGTGAGCATCGACGACCGATTGATCGCGATTGATCGGAGGCATCTGGATGAACTTCGAATAGTCTCGGTTGTGACGTACGAGGTAGGATTGCTTCTTGACAGATTTAATGAACTTTTGATTGACGTAGTTCGTTCTGCAGGGCAACTCCAGATAGGCAAGGAATAGTTTCTTGTCAAACTTTTCTTCTTTGAGGTTCAGTTGCAAAATTTGGAAAAGCACGTTGGCTTTCAAGCTGTTGAAACTCGGTGGCAGCTTCGCAGTAAAGGCTCGCAATCGATTCAGATATTTGCGACGTTCTTTGCGGTCGGCCACCCAGTTTACGTCTTCCGAAGGACGTAACTTGCTCATGTAAATGTTGACGAATTCTGTTTCGGTGTTCAATTGCGGCAACGCGGCAACAACTTCGTCGAGTTGTGCTAACGTCAGTTGTCGGTGGATCGAAAGCGTGCCGAACTTGACTGCGTCGCGCTCTTTTAATTCGCGGACAATCAAGCTGACCAACCCAGGGAAGTCAGGACGGTCGAGTCGTTTGAGGAGTTCGCGGCGTTGGTTTTTAGAGAGTTTTTTTCCGGCTAGTAATCGGAGGCCTTGGGCAGTGATTCGGTTGATGTTTGAATCGGCAAGGTGCTTTTTTAGCAATACTTCGGTGTTGATTAACTTTGGATCTAGCTTGGTCGGTAGTTTCCGTTCAGCCGTTGGAAGCTCGCGTTGGTGGCTAAAATTTAAATCCAGCTCTTTTTTCAAATAGTCCAACGTCGCTTG
>CAZHCH010000209.1:0-2781 GCA_964530985.1 uncultured Pirellulaceae bacterium
TTGATTAGCCCAGTGATTTGGTTGCCACGATGCTTAAACGAAACGGTATCGCCAACGCCAACGCCAAGTTGTTGTCGAGCGATGTCTTTTGGGCGCAACAGTTGATGATTGGATTCGGTGTGACCAAAAAAACGATTGACGATTTGTTTGAAAGGTCGAGCCTGACAATTTGAATCGTCCCAGATCAGCATTTCGATTAAGTGAATCATTTCGTGTTCCATGATTCGCTGCAATGCTTGGAGTCGGTCGTGGCAGGGCAGGCCGCCAACCACACTGGAGCCGACGCCGGTTTGTTTGGAAAACGTGCCAAATAAAGGCGTCGTGGCGATCGCAATCTCGTATTCGAACTTGGGTTTGCGCCGACTCCCGGAACGGAACATCGTGGTCGTGCCACCGGCGTTGGTCATCCGTGTTGATAGTCGAAACGATAATGGGCGTTCGGCTTTCTGTTCACAACATCGTCCAACCATGCCGTTAAAGAATAGCTCGTCGTTGATCTGAAATAAAAGTCCTAAGTCGGCTGGAGAGATTGAAGTGAAGTTGGGTTTGGTGATGGATTCGGAGTTCCCAATCATGTGCTGGTAGACCTCTTCGCTCAACCGTTGGTGCCGATCACGCACACGTGTTTGGGTTTGGACGAGTTGTTGAAGGTTTTTGAGCGAGTTGGCCATGCACTGATTCTAAAAGATTTGGCTCAGTAGTTAGATAGCGCTTCGGAGTTCAGTATCGCAAAATTGGTGTGGCACTATTGCTAGGCTACGCGACGGCGAAAGATGCTCTAGTGGGCCCCTAAGATGTAGGGTTTGCGACGTTCCGCTTTAATACTACATGTAGTGTTTCGATCTGTTTGCTAGCGTACGAACGTTGTTAAGCAATGAAGGAAATTTGTAAGAGCAATGTTAAGATCCGGAAAGAAAAGCGGGTTTTCTTAAAGCAGACAGGTCGTAAATTCGATACAGCTTTTGAGGGCAATAACTACAACATTTTGTGTTGACATGGCTTTGGAGATCGATATATTGGGTCCAGCAAGCAAACGAGCTAACCACTCGACCCGAAAAATTTGGCTAAATTAGAGACGAAGTCAAACTGGGTCATGTGCGTGGTTTTCTCAGCTTGGGTAGAGTGCGGTCGTTAGGGAGATAGCGACTAATTCCTACGGGTAGTATGCGAGGTGCTGGCAAAATGTCAGGCTTGGTTCACGGATTTGGTATGCGTTGGCATGGAAAGCCCCTTCTTTCTTAGTCGCTGCACCACCGGACTCAAGCTCCATTTTCTAGGAATCCTTCTGATGTTTGACCGGACGTGTCGAATTCGATCGCTACGCTGCCTCGCCAATTTGTGGTTTTTTAGTCGCAAGTTGGCTGGACGACGGCAACGAATGCCTGGTGCCAAATTAAGACATAGTCGAGTGTCGGATGCTCGACGAGTCATGGAAATATATTTACGGGAGTGATTGGATGCTGAAGGCAACCGAACAAGAATTGAACGTCAAGAAACGTGATGGCCGCATTGTTTCTTTTGAACCTAAACTGATTACGCTCGCCATTCAGAAGGCGTTTTGTGCGGAGGAGGGTTTAAATGAAGCTGCTGAGTTAGATGCGGCGTTGTTGGAGCAGATTGATCAGATCACTGCTGAAGTTATCGAGGTGGTTCAAGACGAAGCTGCGTCGGATGCAGGAGTTACGGTCGAACAGGTACAAGATGTTGTCGAGCGTCAGTTGATGAAGGCTGAGCATTTTTCAGTTGCGCGACGTTATATTCTTTACCGGGCTGAGCAGAGCAAGATTCGTCAGCTTAACGCTGAAGAGCGGATGGAAAGCGCCGAGCCGTTTCCGCAGATGATGGTCAAGTGTGCAGGCCAGATGGAGAATCTGGACTTTGCGCGTTTGCGTGAGCAACTTTCTAGTGCTTGTACTGGGTTTGAAGGCGTTTGCGATGCGGAGTCTTTGTTCGTTGAAGTCGAAAAGCAGTTCTACAACGGCATCACGCCGAAAGAGATTGCTCGTAGTATGGTTTTGGCGGCTCGTGCCAAAATCGAAAATGATCCAAGCTACGATGCGGTTGCCGGTCGTTTGGTGTTGAACATTATTTATCGCGAGTCGTTGGGTAAGTCATCCAGTGGTAACCAAGATATAGCGGATCTGTATAAAGACAACTTTGCCGATTACATCCAAACCGGTATCGAAGCCAAGCGTATCTCTCCGGAATTGGCCAAGTTCGATTTGGAAAAGATCGCCAATGCGATTGATTCTAGCCGCGATGCATTGTTCCCGTACCTTGGCTTGCAGACGATTTACGATCGTTATTTGTTGCACATTGAAGGTCGTCGCTTTGAAGCTCCCCAGTATTTCTGGATGCGTGTTGCGATGGGGCTTTCAATATTGGAAGAAAACAAAACCGATCGCGCGATCGAGTTTTACAACATTTTATCTCAGTTTCGATTCACTTCGGCTACACCAACGCTGTTCAACGCGGGTACATTGCATCCTCAGTTGTCAAGTTGCTACTTGAGCACGATTGCTGACGATTTGGATGGGATCTTCAAGGGCATCGCCGATAACGCGAAGCTATCCAAGTGGGCGGGTGGTCTTGGTAATGACTGGACGAACATCCGAGCAACTAATTCACACATTAGCGGCACCAATGGCCAAAGCCAGGGCGTGATTCCGTTTTTGAAGGTCGTCAGCGATACGGCTGTGGCAGTCAATCAAGGTGGTAAGCGAAAGGGTGCGGTTTGTTCGTACTTGGAAACTTGGCACTTGGATATCGAAGAGTTCTTGG
>CAZHCH010000210.1:0-2727 GCA_964530985.1 uncultured Pirellulaceae bacterium
CGGTATAAATCACCTTGAGTTTTTCCGATGACTCACGTTTTGGATCGATTACGTCCCCTGCATCCTCGATACCGTAATGAATCACAGACGAGCGATCGGCAAAAGTCGGATTGAGTGACATTAAACTGTCGTGAATGAACTGGCTGACCGAAACAATTCCGTCCCAATAAGGCCCCATCCGATAACCGTGAACGTAATGCGCAGGGTCGTCGCTGTGCAGAATGCCGAGCGTTGCCACATTGTTCGACAAGTCCATCGAAACTGCCGAAGCCGCAAAGTCATAGTTCGGAACAAATACGCACGGTGCCATCATCTCCAAATGGCTCTTGAGCAAACGACGTAATTGACGCGGCGGCAGGTCCGGGCGAGTGGTCAGAATTTTAGTTGGCACGTCAGGCAACAGCGATTTGTCCAACGTCATCGCATAAGGTGTCGTAAACAAAATCGAGGCCTCGAAGTCTCGTTTGTTCAACTCGCGAACTAACGTCTCGATGAACGTATTGACGCCACTGATTTGCCAAGTCGGTGTCGTGAAAACGACGCGACGGCGATTCTTAGAACGTAAAAAAGGCAAAATCACAGCGCCATCTTGCTGGGACGCAATCTGTTGATGTACACCACTATAGATCGAATTTAATAAAAGTTGATCCGAAAGTTGGTGGACTAAAGCTTCGACCGAATGCAACTTTTCGGCTCGCCGGCTATTATTTTTTCGTGCTTCGGCTTGTAGTGTGCGGTCAGAAAACAACGAAGCGATCTTGCCTACTGCGGTTTGGGCGTCAGAAGACCGTAAAGGATCGTTTTCACCGAAGTGCATCTCTATTTGCGGATTGCCCGCTAACCAAACGATTGGGGTTTTCGCCGCGAGGGAATCAGCGATGAAAGATTGCTTGCAGCCGGAGCGTTGAGTTAACAAAACGGCGTCTGTCGAATTCAAACCTCTTGAAAATTGATCGGTTTCATCACAGATCAAGAATTGATCTTGTAGATTTGCGTTTGTCAAATCTTCCATCAAAACCTGTACAATTTCTGAGTCCTGTTCATGAAGCTTACCGAACCAAGCAAAACGATCTGCTGTGTTTCCACTGGCCTTCAGATAACTTATGGCAGTTGCGACAAAGCGGTCCAGGCCCGAGCGCAGATTCAAATCGCCAGCGCCGACGACCAAACGATCCTCCGGCTTCATCCCGAAGGCAGATTTTAAGTCGACGGGTTTGTGGGTGCCGCTACTGGTATCTACGGGCTGGTAATTGGCTGCTTCAAAGTCAAATTCTGAAATCGTGATACCGGCATGACCACTATTGGCGAGTTCGCCACCGTTTTCGCAAGCTGGCAGCACAATGGTTTCTAGTTTGCTGCTGTTTAGGTAAATCGCTTTTGAAGTCTCTTTCGACAAACGACTGGGAGCCAACAGATGAAATTTACCGGGCGTATTGACCAAGTGATCAAAAACTGGACCGCACTCAGTGGCGACATAGACTGAGCCAATCGCGTTGACGTGGTCGACAATTTCGAACAGGAGTTGATTACCAAGTTCGAGGAAAGGGTGAGCGGGATCGGCATCTCGTGACGCCGTTGGCCCCAGTGGAGCAAACTCATCTGTCGCCTCCGAATCGCGACCAAACAAATGCACCACGTTAGCGTCGTAACTAGAAGCATAGCACAGCGAAATTTGTTTCAGCAAATAAGCATAAGCAAAATCAGCTGATTCTGCCGCTAACACGACGGTCGGTTTGTTTCGATCCAGTCCTAATAGGCTCGCCAAAAAGCTAATATCTCGTTGGCTGTCTCCAAGAAACTGATGCGCCGCTGGGCGCTGTTCACGTTGCATCACTTCTTGAATCAAGTTGACTGCAACGGCTTTGAAACGCCCCTGGCTTTTTCCAAAACGCAAAAAATGGTAGAGCCCTGTAAGGCCAGATGACACTACTTCTGGGTAGCGTTCTAGGTACTTTTGTGTGTCAAAGAAAACGCTGGACGACGCCAAGTTAACTGAGTTGTGCTGCTGGAAATGCCCTAGGGGCGTCAGATCAGAATCCAAGCTTTCGATTTGCTGGAGATAGCTTAGCGAATCAAACAATGGATGCGGATCCAGCACCGGCTGGCCTTTCGCGTTGGCGAGGTAATGTTCGATCGGGTTAACCGAATAATCCGACGCCAAATGTGTGTCTTGGTAGTAACGCGTGGAGAACACCGGATGGGGATCTAGCCCCAACCGACAACCGTGCTCGCAGTAATGTCGGTACGGATCTTGACCGGCGATCAGCTCACGATGGTTCTCAACATAGAAGCTGGAATCAAAGATGACAGGCGGCTTACTTATCTTTTTTCGAAAACGAAATTTCATTTCAAGGTAGACCTGAAAACTACAAACAATTTCCTCATGGCTACTTATAGATTGCTTCCTCAATTGACAAAACATGACTGCCAAAACAACAACTTCTGCTAGCAAGAAAAAACGTTTGTTTTTATCGGAGAAAGTACCGATTTTGGTTCGACCAACCATGCCAATCGAAGAGCGTTTGAGAGAGTTAGATAGGTAGGCAAGCTGAAGTTTGCCTGTCGGCGGTTTTCAGCATCGAAATCAGGGCCTACGGGCTCGTTTTTCCGGGCAGATCAAGCCCAAAAAAATAATCATTTTTTCTTGCAACAAATCAGATCGCATCACGACTATCCCGCTGAAGTCATCCAATGACCGACCAAATCACGGCCAAATCGAGGGAAAAC
>CAZHCH010000211.1:0-2703 GCA_964530985.1 uncultured Pirellulaceae bacterium
AAAGGGGTCACGAATGTTATCAATCTCGACGGTGGAATCGTCGACTGGGAACTTCGGCGCTATCCAGTCGTAGCGGACGATCCGCAAGCGGTCGTCTAAAAAACGTCCCGCAAACAACGTTGGAACATTTCAGCCAATGAGTGTTCCAACTCGACCTGTCTTCGGTCGCACAGAAACCCATTCGCTTCAATGGCAAGGGACGTGCTGCGGCTTGGTGACAACGCAAAACGATGATCTTAATAGCGAATCAATTGAATGGCCGCTTCGTTACCATTGCATTAGGCTGCAATCACGTCACTAGCTCCAAGACGTCCGTCGCGGGATATCAATGGGCTGTACACGAATTCGCGGGTCACGCGGGTTTCAGTGTTTAGCCAGTTCGCCGCGGCCCGGTAAACTCGCACGTTGCTTGAGATAAATGACTGTAAACCCCTATGAACCATCAGTCCATCTTCCAGACGCCGAAAACATGCAATCGCGACGCGTTCACGAAAGTCGCTTTTCCATGATCTCGTAGTGGTAGGTAAAATGTCCCCCGAGAACGAACGGAATCGTTCGGGCTGATAGTTCACGACCGGACACCGTTCCGGATCGTCTCAGCTGCTCGTCTCCCAATCGTCGTAGCATCATCGCGTTCGACTTTCTCAGGATGTCGAACTCATCGATTAAGTCGCTCATTAATACAGGGTCGTAGTCGAGCCCAGCCACGAAAGAGTTTTGTTCGAAGTCTGGATTGGGCGTCGGATCCCCAACCCCAATCCGCAGCAACCGCGTCGCGAAGATTCGCTCAGCATCGATCAGATGACCAACGACCTGCTTCAAAGTCCAAGTATAGGGTTCGTGGAGCTTCGATTCTTCACCTGCCGGCAAACTGCCAAGCAACGTGCGCAATTGATCTGGCTGCCCATCAAACGCAGCCCAAAAATCGGCTGGAGTGAACTTACTAACGTAGGTTTCAAAATACTCAAAGTATTCGGATGTTTCCGGGCGTGTAATCGCGTCCATCTTGGCCTCTCTGTAAGTATGTCTAACAAGTATACCGCACGCCATTTGAATGGCACTACCACAGTGAAATCTAACGACAAAGCCTAGTACTCACGAGGCGTGATCCGCGCCTGCACTCGACCTGGCAAGCCTTGAATTCGCAAGAAACCTTCTGCGTCGTCCTGATTGTAACTTCCGCCGCCTTCCATTGTCGCGATGTCTTCGTCGTACAAACTTACTGGGCTCGATCGTTTCGAAATCGTAATATTTCCTTTGTACAACTCCAGCGTCACGCTACCGGTAACGTTCTTTTGAGCCTCCCTGTTGAAGGCCAATAGGGAATCGAATTTCGGACAAAACCAAAACCCGTAGTACACCATCTCCGCAACTTCGGGAGCCAGCCGATCGCGAAGGTGCATCAAGTCACGGTCCATCGTTAACTGTTCCACGTATCGATGAGCATCATACAAAACAGTCATGCCAGGCGCTTCGTAAACTCCCCGGCTCTTCATACCTACGAAACGATTTTCAACCATATCGATTCGGCCGATACCATTGCGGCCTCCAATCTCATTCAACGCTTCGACTACCCCTAAAGCGGATAGTTTGTCGCCGTTGACTGCCACGGGAATCCCGGATTCGAAATCAATCGTGACTGTTTCGACTTTGTCCGGTGCCTCTTGCGGCGAAACACCCATGCCGAAATCGACCAACGCCACCCCGTTAACGTCCAACTCCTCTAACTTGCCAGCTTCATAACTAATGTGCAGGCAATTTTCGTCACTGCTGTACGGTTTTGATTTGGAAGCTTTAACCGGAATACCACGGTCCTCGCAGTACTGAAGTAGCTCAGCTCGGCCGGGAAACGCATCACGAAACTTCTTTAGCCTCCACGGGGCGATCATCGTTACGCCCGCTTCAAGTGCTTCGGCGGCCAACTGAAAACGACACTGATCGTTCCCTTTGCCGGTGGCACCGTGAGCGTAGGCCGTCGCGCCGACTTCCTTGGCGACTTGCAACATGACTTTTGAAATTAAAGGACGAGCGATTGAAGTGCCTAACAAGTACGGGCCTTCGTATTTGGCCTGCCACTGTAAAACTGGAAATGCATACTCACGGCAAAGCTCTTCGCGAACATCGACAACCCGTGCCGACTTCGCACCGGCGGCCTTGGCTTTGTCCAACACCTGCTGCCGATCTTCACCTGGCTGGCCAAGATCCACGTAGACGGCATGGACTTCGTACCCTTCGTCCATCAACCAACCCAAAATGACCGAGGTATCCAAACCTCCCGAATAAGCTAAAACGCAACTTGGCATCTGTTGATCTTTTTTGTATGAAAACGAATACAAGAATATGGTTCGCCAAAATAAAGCCCGGCGAAAATTAAAATGAGACAATCGAGTGTGATAACTACGATCGACATCAACCGAGCACCATAATCATCGTCAGCAACAAAACGTACCATGGTCTTCTGATAATCACGACTTGATTCCTTTTGTGGAGCGTAAAGACTGGCCAGCGCCGCTAACAAAAATCGCGGCGGGCCGATTGTAGATTAATTTAATCTTTTTGTGACCCACAAAATACCAGTTCCGGCTGATGCGAATTGCCAGCAACAATTGCCTGAGTTACTATTTCCGCCATGATAAACTCACACCAATTCAAAGACGCCGCGAAGAAATTTCGCGCTGGCCGGATCACGTTAGCCGAATTCAC
>CAZHCH010000212.1:0-2604 GCA_964530985.1 uncultured Pirellulaceae bacterium
CAGGAATCGACTCGGTGCTGGTCAGCGCGTCCTTTTTTGGTTGGCCATTTGCGATCTTTAAAATGTTGGCCGCGGCAGTGACCGGGATTGTGGGTGGTTGGCTAACGGAGGTTTCAGGTGAACCCGAATCGGAATTGGACCAAGTGCCAGGGGATTCCCGCACTGATGATCTCTCCACTGGAGAAATCAGTACTTGCCCTGCTCTGCCCCGTTCCCGTACAGCGTGGATCGGCGAGTTGTGGTCTCATTCGATGGAGGTGTTGCAGTCAATTTGGTGGTGGCTACTGGTCGGAGTGTTCATTTCGGCATTGATTACTGCACTTGGGTTTGAAGGGATCATCCAGCAAGTGGGCGAAAGTGGTTTGTTTGTTTCTATGTTGTTGATGTTGGTCATCGCGACTCCGCTTTACGTTTGCGCAACTGCCTCGGTGCCGATTGCTGCGGCGTTGGTTTCTTCAGGGTTGCCGCCGGCGGTGGCACTGGTGTTTCTGATGGCGGGGCCGGCAACCAACCTGACAACGATGGGTGCGATTCGCAAGCGATTCGGATGGCGAGTCTTAGGCGTTTATTTAGGAACGCTGATCGTGGGTAGTTTTTTGTCTGCCTTTTTGTTTGATTGGGTGTTGAGTGCGCGCGTCGGAGCTGGAGATATCCATGGTCATCATCACAATAATTGGTGGTCGACCCTGAGCGCGATCGCGGTGCTACTGTTAATTGGGCACATCGTCTTGAAGAGATTCTTTGTGCCGCAGCATGTCGAAGACTCGTCGACCGTTGAGTTGTTCGTTGCAGGAATGAACTGTTCCTCCTGTGTCAATCGTATCGAAACGGCGGTTGGGAAACTGACCGGAGTCGATTCAATTCGGGTCGACTTGGGCCGTGGCGTAGCCAGCATCAACGGCCAGGTATCTGCTGGTGAAATAGAGACTGTCGTTGAAGGGTTGGGGTTTGAGGTTACTGGCGTTAAAGGAAAAGCATTTTGAGGTGAGGATCGAGGTTCGGCGCGAACGCTTAGCTAGTGCGAACACCGATGACACTAATCGTGCTGTTCTTATTTTATCTTTGGCGTGTTCTCTGCGGTTCAATTCTGACGGAACCCCGCTGAAGGCCTCGGGACTACTTTTTTGAATTACACGTGGACGAATGATATTCGCACCTTCGTTGTCGAGCAGTACGCGACTACGGCTCGATCTAGATTGAGCGAAATAAAGAAAAGATGAGTAAAGGCGACCGTGTTGTCTTCGAGAGACTACTCTTCAATTTTTAATAAGTAAGTTCTGGTCGGTTCTCAACCCCGTTGCGCCGCAAATTTGATCGATTGTTGGTCAAAACTTTAAAGGCAAAGCGAATTGATCATGTCAAGAAATCGTCGTGCTGAATTTGTATTGTGTGTGCCTCAAATCGCCGGATGTCTATTGGATTGTGCGCCATTGATTTTTTTTGCGAGGGCTGGGGCGGAGTAGCCAACGTTTCACGTAATACAATAGATCCACATGTTGGGACCATCCAATTGGTAGTTGATGCAATTCATTGAACACCGTTTTCTGGTTGAAAACCCAAGGGCAATGGCTCTAGGTATTGCCTTAATATGTTTGATGTTTTGCTTAGTTGGATAGTGTTGTTTAAAGCTACAGCTATTTGTTTTTAGAAAGATTTTAGATCATGAGATGCAACCAAGTTTTATCTGGACTATTTTTCGCTGCAGTGTTTGCACTAGCCAGCGCGCCTTTGTCGGCGGATATGATCATTTTCGACTTTGAAAATCTTGATCAGACAGGGGCGATCAATGACGGACCAATCGGTACATCTGTATTTGGAATTAACGTTGATGATGGGACTGACTCTAGTTTGACTCTGACGACTGTTGATGTTATTGATGGTGAGTTGAGCCTTGCAAACGGCGATAATGTCAATGCAACTGTCACTAATGCCCAGTTCGCGCTTGGAGTTGGTGACAACCATTTCGACCCCGGGGAAAGCTATGTCTTTTCATTCAACCAAGATGTCAACTTGACAAATATCGTGCTTGAGAGCTTTCAGGACGGCAACAACTTCACTGTATCTGTGGGTGCAGACACGATCGGCCTTAATGAGCCAGCAGATCCAGATAATAATCAATTTAGCGTGAATGATCTTGGCGATAGCCTTGCTGTTGAAGCTGGCACAGACGTTACTTTGACATTTGTCGGTAGCGGGCCTGGCCTAATACGAGTCGTAAGTATTCAAGCAGAGACTACGGCCGTACCAGAACCTTCTTCGCTTGGTCTAATAGCCCTGGGCTCGATAGGTCTGATCATTCGTCGCAAACGCGCTTAGTCATTTGCTTGGCTGGTTGAGGTTAAATCCTGAATAGAGCTCGTGAGATCGTGTTGGTCCACGAGCTTTTTTCGTTTGCACGCCTCTTTCCGGCATATAGATGTAGGCACCAGTAACCGCCAAACGGACGGCAATCTACTTTGGCGGTCGTCGGAGTGTCAGTGAGTTACCGTCCGAACTTTGGGCGCAGACATTCGTGGATGCTGGCCGACGGTGACCTGAACCCTGTGGATTGCCTAGTTTTTGCTTTTTTGGTGTGGGTGAGCGCCAAGTCGACCAAAATCGAGG
>CAZHCH010000213.1:0-2598 GCA_964530985.1 uncultured Pirellulaceae bacterium
GCTGCTGTGCTGGCGAAGCGGAGGTACTTGAATCTGCTTTATTCGCGTGAGATTCAAGCCCCGATCGAAAAAGCACGACTAAGTCATGCAACAGGCGTTCGGACGCCCAGCATTTGTTTTCAAAGGCGAGCGATTCTTTATCGCTCAACGTCCCATCTAGAAACGCTGCGATCTGCTGCAGTTCGTATTCTTGGTCGGTTGAATTGAATTCCGTTTCATTTAACTTCAATGTGGTTGAGCTTGCGGTATCTCGTAGTTGCTTTAGACGATCAAACGTGACGAAGTCCTGTTGAACTTCCATTTCCAAGCGGCGTTGTTTTTCCGGCTCAAATCGGTTGTCCAAGATTTTCAGGAGCGTTATTAGTGGTATCAAAGGCTTATGATTCATGGTGGGCCTCCATCAACTGCCTTAGCCGACGTTGTGCTCGGGTTAGTCGCGAGCCAACGGAATTCTCTGACATTCCCATACGCAAGGCGATTTCACGATAGCTTAGTTTTTCGAAATGGAACAGTTCAATGACTTGCCGGTCCGCCTCTTTCAACATGGTCAGTTGGTGGCGAATTTTGGAACGATTCTCCGTGCTCATCAATCGAGCCAGCGGGTTTTCGGCAGGATCGACGGCCAGTTGTTCGAGAGCTTGAATCGGTGTTTGGCCAGTTGTCGGGTCAAGTTGGTTGGTTTGCGTTCTCTTCCGTTTTGATTTCATCGCTGCCCGCAGGCTCATTCGATGAGCAATGATTGTCAGCCAAGTCGCCAAGGTACTTCGGTGCTCAAATCTTCGTAGCATTCTCATGTTGTTTGCCAAAAGTGAAGTAAAAAGATCTGCTACTACATCATCCGCTTCGACACTTTTTCCGTATTGGACTAACACCTGATTCACTCGCGCAAAAACAACTCGTTGATACCGATCGACAAATTCAGTCCATGCTTCGGACTCACCGGCGAGCAACCGTATAATCAGCCGGCGCTCGTCGCGGATTGTCCGAACGGCTTGTTCGGAAGTCGTTGATGGTTGTGGATGGTCCAACAAAGGCGTTAACTCGTCTCGTCAGGCTTGAGGCACACGAATTACAAAAATCAAGTTCATGACTAGTTTAGCCATGAAGAATGGAAACGGCAAAAAACCCACGGCCAAATTTTATGGCGTGGGAGTGAAATGTCTGATAAATTCGGTCGGAAAACAAAAAATGCTTTAGCCGATTGCTTTAATTTGAATCAAAACAGTCCATTGATGGCGTTTTGAGCACGCTCATTCTGCTGCGCCAACTGCTGAGCGTTCGCTTCGCAACGGTCTGACAGCCGACGAGCAAGACGTAAGGCCTTTAGTTCTCGCAGTGTTTCCAAGCAAGGCTGGCATGTTTCGCGTAACGCTCGTGTGCCTCTTTCGGTCAATAAATTCAATCTGGCACGGCATCGTTGCGCAGCCAGTCGAGCTTCTTGGAATTCGCCCATTTCGAGTAATCGGTCAATGACTGTTACGCAGGCGTCCACGGCTTCGCGTTGAGCTTCGGTGGCGTTTCGGTTGATCTGATCGATTTCATTACTACATCGGTTAAAAACAGTGGCCGCATCTTGGGCGATCACATTGGAATTGGTACAGCAGATTAGGATGCAACCTAACAAAAGCGACGTCATGGTTTTTACGATAAAGGTCATGTCTGGTCTCCGGGTAAGAATTTCTGAACTTAGATTCGCTGGCCACGATCTTGATATTCAAGCTAAGCGGCAGGCGATTCACAACACCGTTTGCTGGCGTTATCCCGTTAGTGCAACGCAGTTAAAAATCCGTGCAAATATTCTTTGAAAAAAATAAAGAATGTTCAAAACGCAGGGATTCGGGGGGTTGAAATTGCATATTTAGTCGCGAAGTGACGGCAGCATATAGCCGTGGGTGTAAGCCCACGGACACGAATCTCTCAATCGCATTAGCCGCGAAGCGGCGACAGCAGTGGTTTGCTGCTGTCACCGCTTCGCGGTTTATATCGTGTGTCATTCACGATTCTGCGGGCTTCCACCCGCAGCTATATGCGGCCACGGCTTCGCCGCTATAAACACTGCCATTTGAAGCAGTGGGGCTTCCATCGGGTTACCATTTCCAACAAACTGTCTAACTCAAATAGGTGGCTCTTCGAGACCTACTCTACCCATCAACTTCAACACCGTACCCCATCAACTTCTCAACCTCCGCATCTTGCTGATCAAGCTCCGCGGCTTTTTCAAAGCCCAGCGACGAGAATGAAAACTCTGCTTGTACGTGGTGGATCACCAAGCCCAGCCCGCAGAGCATTGCAAAGGCTTCCAAGAATCGAATCGTCTGGCGAGGCGTTGACTTGTCCAGTAACAATCGCCACTGTTCCGGTTCGACTTCAACCGCCACGGCCAGTAAACGCTCGGCCGAATCAAAGCCATCTTTCTTCGCTCGGATCTCAAACGTGCCTCTCTGCTGGGCCAGCTTCAGTAACGTTCGAGCTTCGACTGGCAGAGTCGCCACGTCTAGTTCAGGTGACTCCGACGTTTCCACGGCTTGCGAATCGACCAGCGATTGCGAGCACAGTCGGGCTAGCGCGGAAATGGTAGCAGCACCGTGGCTCAGATCT
>CAZHCH010000214.1:0-2584 GCA_964530985.1 uncultured Pirellulaceae bacterium
GCAACGCCTTCTTGTTCGCGGAGCAAACCCAGCAAGATGTGTTCGGTGCCAACGAAGTTATGGTTTAGATTGCGGGCCTCTTCCATTGAATACTCAATGACTTTTTTGGCTCGCGGGGTTTGCGGCAGCTTCCCCATGGTGATCATTTCAGGACCGCTTTGGACAAGTTTTTCAACTTCCAAACGAATCTTGCGAAGATCGACGTCAAGATTTTTAAGCACGTTGGCTGCAAC
This sequence comes from uncultured Pirellulaceae bacterium, assembly GCA_964530985.1. GTDB lineage: Bacteria > Planctomycetota > Planctomycetia > Pirellulales > Pirellulaceae > Mariniblastus. The sequence goes on from CAZHCH010000214.1 coordinate 234, forward strand.
GCCAGTACCTTCTTTGACCAGCCCCAGCAACATGTGCTCGGTACCAATATATTCGTGATTGAAACGCTGTGCTTCTTGATTGGCAAGCTGCATGACCTTGCGAGCACGGTCGGTAAAGCGTTCGTACATTTTTCCCCCAGTTGATCCAGCAACGACTCAAACAACGACGAAGGTTGGCGAGCGGTTACTTGAATCAGGTTTGGTTGTGTTTATTTCAAGTCAGTTTTTTACGAGCGATTGGGCTAATCAGTTCAGCTCAAAACGTCTCGACAGTATCAATAATGCCATCGTTGTTGGTGGGGATTAGATCGCTTGCATCTTCGCCGGCACGGCCAGCAGCTTCAGCAAGTTCGAATTGTTCAACGATGTCCAACAGTTCGAGTTCTCGATCAATCTCCATCCGCCATTCAATGGCTTCGTCAAACTTTTGAGCGTTAGCAAGTTCGACTTTTGCTTTCTCGTATTCTCGTGTGTGTCGAAACAGAGTTGCCAGTAACAACCTCGCTTCAACGTCTCGTGGGTTTTTGTGAATTTGACGAACTAGTAAGCCAGTCGCCTCTTCCCAGTGCCCCCTTAAGTATTCGCTTTGAGCTTGAATAAACAAGGTGTCCGGGTCTAGCTCACTGGCAACTTTTTCGCTGGTTGGAACTGCCATCAAGTCAGGCAAACGACGATAAGCAATAAATGCCGAAAGTATCCAAACCAACAAAATCACTGGCCACGCGATCAGTGGGAAATTCTCTCCCAACGGCTCGCGCCACAAGAAACTGGATACCAACGTTAAGTTCAACAGAATTGAAAAACCGATCGCAACCAATAACGATGCCCAATAACCTCGGAACCAAAGTCCGGGCAATCCTGGCCAGCCGCATAGCAATATCGGTCCCCAACGCATTGGTAGACAACTTCCTTGTCGAAAAATAGCATTCAACCCGCCGGATGTCCGTCAAATTATCCAGCCTTCGCATTCCTTATCCTAAAAGTATCCGATCATCCCAAAAATACGTCAATCTCAATCGATCGGCTGTGGAAACAAAGGCGGATATTCGTCGTGTTTTAGATGGTTGTTTTTTCTGATCAAATCGGGTTTTTCGTTACTTCCCGGACGATCCACGGTTGCTATCATGCTTCCAACGGCGGCGGATTTGGATTTCTGCTGGAAATCGCTCTCTGCCAACGGCGAAATATTGAACAGAGTTTGTGGCTAAAACACTCATTTTAAATTTTCGTATGGTTGGTTTCGGCCTAGTCCTCCCTCTCCTTCTGTCCTGTCAACTTGGCAGCAGACTTTGTCAGTGAACTCAATTCTATGTCACAAAATTCTTTTTTTCGGATCGTGGACGCCGCCGCAAATAGGACTGCCGAGGGCCTGCGCGTGGCCGAAGACATGATGCGAATGCATCTGAACGACCGTCATCTGGCCAAACAACTCAAGCAACTCCGCCACGATTTGACCGAGACGCTGGCAAACTTACCGGTCGCAAATTCGATCGCCGCTCGTGATAGTGTGGGGGACGTGGGGCGGAATATCCAAGTCAAACAAGAATACGACCGGTCGACGTCGGCCGATGATCAGCCGACGGACCCAAGCAACTCTCGCTTCGATCCGGTCCTGACGGCTAATTTCAAACGAGCTCAACAAGCACTCCGCACGTTGGAAGAGTTTTTGAAGACCGAATCAGAGTCCGTGGCCAAAGCAATCGAACAGATTCGGTATCGCAGCTACACGCTTGAGAAGGCCTGTCGCTTGGCACTACAATCAGACAAAACGTTTCATGCGGTTTCGATTTATGTTTTGATCGACGGTTGCCAGTGGAGCGAAACTTGCCAAGCTCACGAAAGCGAACTCACTGCCGATTGGCAAGACACACAACTGGCCAAAACCGTTCAAGCGCTCGTCGACGCGAAAATCGATTTCATCCAGCTCCGTGACAAAACACTGAGCGACCGGCAATTGGTCTCCGCCGGGCGAGTGATTGCTGAACTGACTCGTGGTACACAAACGAGTTTCATCATGAACGACCGAGCGGACATCGCAGTGGCGTGTGGCGCCGACGGCGTGCATGTGGGCCAAGAAGAATTGACCATCGCGGATGCTCGCCGAATCGTCGGCCCGGATAAGTGGATCGGAGTATCGACGCATTCGCTGGAACAAGCCCAAGCGGCGGTGTTAGCAGGCGCCGACTACATCGGCGTGGGGCCGGTGTTTGCTTCGCAAACGAAATCCTTTTCACAGCACAAAGGTCCGGAACTGGTGCAGCAGGTGTGCAGCGAAGTTAGCTTGCCGGCGTTTGCAATCGGCGGGATTGATTTAGACAACGCCGATCAAATTTCGGCCACTGGATGCGGAC
>CAZHCH010000215.1:0-2556 GCA_964530985.1 uncultured Pirellulaceae bacterium
GCCATCCCAACTCCCAGTATCGCAGGGCCGGTTGGCAGTTCGTGAAGGTTGATTTCTTGTAGGGCTGATGAGGCAGGGAAGGTATCTTGGTCGCTACCTTCAGCGCTCGTCAACACATCCGTTGCTTGCCCGTTTGCATCAACTAACTGCCAGCGGTGCCCCCAACGATCACCCGATTTATCGAATTGCAAACGGAGTTCTGAAGCGGGTGAGTCTTTGACGGGGATCCGGATGTTCAAGCTAATCACGGTTGTGTTGAAGGATGCAAACGAGGCGTTCAATCGGTTTCTGAACCTCGCATTGTATCGGCATGTTTATCGCATTGGCAATTGGTCAAACGTAAGACCAAACATTCTTTGCCTGCGGTCAGCCTACCCATTCCTATCTCGCATCCGGTTCCCAACACTAGATCAAAATCCTTGCGAACGGCGTGGGATGGGAGGTCGGTTTTAGGCTGGTTTCTAGTGTTCATCTTTACTAAGGGGTATAGATGTTCTGATGTGAGGTTGAGTTTTTTGTTGTTCTAATGTATACATTTGCTATGAGCCGACTTCGTCACATCACGATCGCGATTGTCTGTTTTCTAATCGCATTGCCTTCATGGGTGTTCGCAACTTGCTGCTGCGATACCACGTGTTACTGTAGAATAACGGGTGCTTCGCAATGCTGCCAATCGTCGGCCTGTTGTTGTGGATGTTCGTTGCCGACGGAGGATTCGTGTTGCCCATCGACCATTGGGAATCAATGCGACTTCGATTGCCAATGCTGCACCGGTGGGCCGAGCAAAAAAGCGGTTCGTTCGTCTAAAGGCGAAACTAATCTATGTGATTTAACGCCGTCATCAGAACGATATGAATTTGCGCCTCCTGTATCCACATTGGGGAAGGGCTTCGATTCATTTGCCTGTCGACCATTAAGTCACAACCGTAGACAGGCCAAGTTGTGTGTTTGGTTGAAATAGACATTCGGTTTGAATTATTTGATTTATTTATTTTCAAAACTCAAACTTGGAGATCAATGATGATCAAAAGTACTTTTTTAGCACTCCTTTTAATTGGTGGTCTTGCCGTCACGTCATTTGCATTGGGAGCTTTCTCTACACCACAGCCATGCGCTTGTTGCGGTGCTGCTTGCACTTGCGAAGTGTGTAGGTGTGATGAACTTGGTTGTGCATGTGATACAGGCGGTCCTTGCGCTTGCGACGCTGCCTGCAGTGCATGTTGCTGTGCAGACTAAGTGCACGTGTAACTGAGTGTTGACTCAGGTCGTCCGGGCAATTCACCCGGGCGACCTTTTCTTAATCGCCGACAGGATTGGAACGGCCAAGGACAGCTAAGCAGCTGTTGCCAAAACAATAACCAATATTCGTTTCACTGGTTAAAGTTGTTTCCAGCACCACTTCGCTCCACTTCAGCCCGAATTGCTAGTTGCGTTGCCTATCGTGTGTTTCATTTTGATTGAATCCGTCTCAAAATGAGTCGATGCTCGATCAACAGTCTGCTAGCAATTTGCGTGCAACCTAGATTAGTATCCGTAATACGTGGGAATTGACAAAAAACGCAGAGTAAATGTTAAGTTCCAAAATCAATTGCAGTTTGGCTTTTCAATTGCATAGTCGTTTCCATTGCAGCAACAAATTTTGTCATAAGGCACCTTGAAATCACGGAAGGTATAAGATGTTAGTCCTATCTCGAAAAACTAACGAAACGATCGAACTCCCTGAGCTCGGCATCAGCATTGAAGTCATTAGAGTCAAAGGCGGCAGTGTTCGTTTGGGCATCACAGCGCCGAAATCTATCCGTATTCTTCGCGGTGAATTACTTGAAACAGTGATGGATTTTGAAGGCCTACCACCGGTTCTCAACGTCGTTCCTCAATCCCCGCAAGAACAAGAAAACTCAGCGGCTTAACCAACCTTCTAGTTTGACCACCTCTAATTCTTGGTTTGGCGTCGACTCCCTTGAGAATCTTCTTGCCCAAAGCCAACCGCTTAGATTCTTTCTTACGACAATCCTCTTTGTTTGTTTTTGGCTTACCGGCCCTCTTTAGCTCGCCAGGTTAGTAGCGAGTCTAAAAAGCCTTGGATGTCGCCGTCGATCACTTTTTGAAAATCACCCATGCTATAGCCAGTTCGAGCGTCTTTGACGCGTTGGTCGGGGTGTTGGAAGTAGTTTCGGATTTGCGATCCAAAACCAACTCGCGCTTTGTTTTGGTACTTCTCGGCTTCTTCGGCTTCACGTTTTTCTTCTTCGACGCGCGCTAGTTGGGCTCGCAACATTTTCCACGCTTGGGCTCGGTTTTTATGCTGGCTCCGTTGGCTTTGACATTGGACCACTGCCCCAGTTGGGATGTGTGTTAGGCGAATCGCGCTGTCGGTTTTGTTGACGTGCTGCCCGCCTGCGCCGCTGGCTTTGTAGGTGTCTTCGCGGACGTCTTTTTTCTCGATGTCGATTTCAACGCTATCGGAAATTTCAGGTGTCACGTCGACCGCTGCGAAACTGGTCTGACGTTTGCCTTCGGAATTGAAGGGGCTAATTCGGACTAAGCGGTGCAGGC
>CAZHCH010000216.1:0-2545 GCA_964530985.1 uncultured Pirellulaceae bacterium
TTGGTTTTCGAGCGTTTTTTGCCAAGTTTAACTTTGTGGTCGTCCCCAAACTGTCGTTCCTGACTGATTAACTACTCGTTTTTTGCCGCTTGATGTTCTTCGAGGCGCTGTTTTAGTGTCTTCTTTTGGGGAAGGAACTGTTTTACCAACGCCCAAATAACGATCGCGAACCAAAACGCCAGAGCCACGTATGCGAGAATATACAATGCATTGGTTTGACTTCTAGTATGACCTACCCTAGTCTCGTGGACACTGGGATCAGAGGCAAGGTAGACCACCTCAAATTCGGTACCCAAGAAGGCTTCTTTAGCTTCTCCGAGGGACGAGTAGTTTCCGATGTTATAACTTTCAAGAACCTGACCGTCTTCCGCAGTGTAGCGGTAATGCAGTTTCAGCCTTGTGTCGTGGCTCCTTTGATTTGAAGATCGTTTGGTTTGATCGTCGCTAAATGCCTCTAGTGCATTTCCTAATATGTCGTAGCTGATGTGGTAATATTCGGCTTTGGCGACCAGGCCTTCTCGGGCCAAGATCGATGCTTTGCTGTCGAAAAAGTATCCCGCTACTGCCAACGCGCCTGGGATCAAAAGAAACAAGCTAAACCAAGCTACATTTTCGACAAATTCTTTCATCGAGCACCTACTTCCAGGTTTCAGAAGATCTAATGAATTCACCCCAGCTTCCTTGCAACAGACGATCTAAAGCTTTGGCCGCTATCGCGTCCTGCTTGTTTTGTTTCGCATGGTGTAAGGCATGAGCCATACGCAGAGCATGATGTTTGTCACGTATCAAATCGACGCAAGATAAACTCTCCTGGGGAGCGTCTGAACTGGTCGTTGACGATACCCAGGGCATGATCATGACAAATGTTCCCGGGCTTGTGACTGGGGAGGTCTGCGAACGACCTTGGCGGGATTCGTATTTGTGACGCTGGGTTAGCTTTCGATCTAAAAAATCTGTAATTCCAAACAACCCTGATCGCGAGCCGTATAAATCATCGGCAGTTCGAGAAAAACGGCTAATTAAAAAACCCAGCAGGCTGATGCCGAGCGACAATGAAAGGTGGATCGACGTTTCACTAATTGCCGTGGACGTAAAATTTACTTCCCCGTCGATTATTTGGCTATTGATACGGAATGGACCGCCGTAGAATTTGGCCATTGCCATGCCAAACAAAAAAGGCAACACGATCGTGAGAATTAAAAGGAGGCATCGAGATGTGTATAAACTGATCGCTGTACTTTGAAGCAGTTCCAAATTCCGGGGCCAGTCCAGTGGTCGCAGCAGAATATGAGCTAACAATCCAACTACAAGAAAAGTTACCAGCGTTTCAATAGGACTGACCGCGAAGAAGCCGCAGAAAGCCGGGCCGATCGATAGAACAATAATTCCAATTTTGTATCCCAGTCTCATAATCTCTCTACCACTATTGATCTGTTTGAACAGTTGGTACCCAGCGTTATCTTTTGTCAGAAACTAGTCAACCCACATCCCGCTATCGTGTTGCTGTACGCTTACAATTAGATTACAACCTGAAGCATTATAAGTTTCCGTTGCATGATAAGTAGGGTGGCAGACTTCATTCCTCCAAGTTGCCTTGCGAGTCGCTCGAAGCGCGGCATCGGCAGGCGACGTTTGCAGTGAGTACCGTAGCGATTACGGGAAGTCAGCGTCGACTTTGGAGTGACCGTACATTTGCCCAGCACACATTCTCGAACAGCGGGCGACTAGCTGGTGTCGAATCGATATTTTTGTAAAGACGTATTTTTCAAGTGGAAAAGATATGACTAAGACTATCGCCGGTTTTATAGCTTTGGCTGTGGTTTGCTTTTGTGTGCTCGGATGCACGTCGAAAACCGAACTCGAACCATTGATAAATCCAGTCGTAGAGATCGAAGGAAAACCACACCAAAAAATCTATATCACGTATGATGGAATCCAAGGCATGGTTGTTAAAGGCAAATTTGCCGGTCACTCCTACAACGACCCGGGTCCAAGAGAATTGGACGACCAAGGCAAGTTAACAATCAAATTCGACACGACTGGCCAGCGCGACTGGGAAAAAGTAACAGTCGGTTTGAACGTGCGAATGGTTAACTTGAGTTCTGATCCGCTAAAAGCTGTAGCCAAGGCTGACAATTGCCCTGAGGCCAAGGCGGAGATATCGGAGAGATTGGGCTGCATTCATTTGACGTTGGGATATCAATTTGAACCGAGTGACGACTTCTTTTACCGATCGCCAGAATCTCTGGTCGACGGGGCCATTAAAGAAGCTCGCTCGTTTGAGTAAGCGAAAGTGCGTTGGCCCAGTAATGAAGGCCAAAAAACTGTTTGGAACAGGCTAAGTAAAGCAGTTAAAGAACTAGGTGAAGATGCCACGGAAGACATAATACAAGCTGCGGGCAAATCCGCCATCAAAAAAGCAATGGGTGAAATGGAAACCATTCTTCTCGCAGGAAAATCTTTCTGGGATGATACCATTTTTTAGGTCCATCTGGGTTGATTGAGGGTATAGATCTAGTCCTCCACAGTAGAAATAGATTGCGGT
>CAZHCH010000217.1:0-2540 GCA_964530985.1 uncultured Pirellulaceae bacterium
CCAAGACAGTATTTGGCGAGATGGGGCTATGGGACGGGAAGCGATTTTGTCGGCATCCGATGTCGTTTCTGTCTGAAGCGGCCGACGATATTTGTTATCGTGTGATCGATATCGAAGACGCGGTTGAAATGAAAATCCTGTCCGTTGCTCAAGCAACTGAGTTGTACGTCAAGCTACTAGGGGACACCGCAACCGACAAACATTCAACGATGATTTTGTCTCGATTGCGAGCTGACGTGTTCAGCTATTTAGTGGACCAATTTTGGTCCGTATTCGTTTCAGATTTTGACGCGATCATGCAAGGACGGCGAGAATCCGACTTAAAGTCCGGCGTTTCGGACGTCTTGAAAACAGCTTTTGCGGAAGTCAAAGCGATCAACAACCTCACGATCTTTTCGACCGAAAAAAAAATCCGCGTCGAAATCGGTGCTTACAAAATCCTCGGCAGCATTCTAAAAGCACTCGCCAAAGCAGCTCGTGTCTATTCGATAGAACAAGATTTCGGCAAGATCCCTTTTATTGCTCGCCGCTGTTTGCAGTTAGCTTGGTCCACCGAATACTTAGAGGAAAACGCTCAGCAACCGTATTCCTGGTGGATCCACGAAATCCTCGACTACATCTCGGGCCTAACCGACGACCACGCCTGCATGATCGCCAACGCAATCGAAGGCGTCCGGCAGGTTTAGCAAGCAAAAAGTTGAAGGCTGCCTTAAAACACGTTATGATTTCAATCAAAGACAGTTTATCGGACTGTCATATATAACCATGTTAGGTGCCACTAGTGAATTGGTCGTTCGACGGCACAATCAGTTGGCTGCGGTCTTGCAGCACAGAACGCAAGTTTCCGATTCTCGTCTTTCACAGGGACGTTGACTTCGCCACCGCCTGCTTGGCATCAGTCACCGGAGTTGAGCGACACGACATTGTTGCGTTTTCGTTAATCGACGACGAATACAACACCGACGACGTTTCGTTTTGCGAGCGGCGTATAAACACCGAACTTGGACGTACTGATCTACGTACTGTGCGTTTGCTACGCTCCGTTGAGACATTCGACGCACCTGCTGGCATTTCGTTTCAGGAGTACCAACGCCTTTACACCCCGCCCAAACTGTTCTACACCGACATTCATGATCTTGATGGCGAGGCCGAACTCATACGCGACGAATCAATTGACGACTTCATAAGAGCAGGTGGGACATTGATCGACATGGTCCGTGGCACCTAACGTGTTTTTTACGCAAGGCCGCGGCTTCGTGGAATATCTTCTGGTTTGCCATGCGGATCGCTTCGGTAATGCCCTTTGGCATGCCACGCCGCGGACACCGCCTCTTTGGCAACGTGATTTCTTTTTGGTAAACTGATTTCAGTTGCGGCGCTTGCTGGCTTCGGAGAGAAGCGGTGTCGTAAAAACCTTCCGTTGGACGCTCCTAGATATCCCTGATTCAGACCGTAAACCATTCCGATTTCGCATCCGGACGTTGCTGATCTTCGTCGCGGTTGCTGCTGTCGTGTCTCTCGCCGTTTCGACAATGATCGGCGTCAACAATACGATCCGAGGCTCATACGCAGTCTGGTGGGTCGCTGACATGTGCATCGAACACATGAAAGCCAACGATGGGGATTGGCCACGCAATTGGGACGACCTCCGGGACGATTACCAAACTTGCATTGCACGATCTGGCCAGCCTTGGACGTTCGATGAACTGTCGTCTCGAGTAGAAATCGACTGGGATGCCAACCCGATCGACCTGCTACCGATTGCCGATGATTCTGCTGTCACACTACGCGTGATCTGGCTACGCAATGGCTCGGACGCACATTGGCCAGGCCGTGAGCCCAATACCGTACTCCTAGACTATCTCAAAACACTGCCGGATCCGAATGCGACCGTACCGGGCAGCTAACATGGTTTTCATGATTTTTAAGCGGGAAATCAACGATGCCGTACGATGGACCAGTCGACCTTGATGCATTGGTCGACCTAGATTCGCTGAACAGTGACGGTGCGTGCCACTGGACGTTCTTCGCGTTTCCCCTATCAATACTTAACGAACACGGATTACCATCCGACGCCGAGGCCCAACAGTACATTGCTGCTGTGCAGGCAACGGGCGTGCCGATCGGCATCTGGCTCAACGGCCCCGCTGACGATACCGGGTACGCTGCCGTCACTCGTGAAAATATCTCACGACTAAACGACGCAATCGTTGGCTTGACTCAATTCCCCGATTCGTATGCCGCCGACCTGTGCGAACGCCTGTTTCGTAATGCTAAACGAAACTTGTAGCGCGTCGACGGTGGACGGCGCATAAGACCGGCTGGAAGCACCGTCGCCACCTACGCTCCCATGTTGTCCTCAAACGAACCTTCAGCAACGGGGAAGCAAAGATTATTTTGCACCCACTGAATACCGTCAGTGCTGGTTGCATCGCCGTCACGATAGTTTGATTCAGCTTCAACGACCAAAGGAGCCGTTTCAGTACCCATGATCTCGCAATAACGGCGATGGTAGCCGATTCGCATCATGACTTCAGCGT
>CAZHCH010000218.1:0-1132 GCA_964530985.1 uncultured Pirellulaceae bacterium
CGAACATCGACACCGATCGAGCGACTATAGTTCGTGTTCCAAGCGAAATCATTAATCGTCGCCTCAAACGCTCGGTCAAAATTCACCCCGACCAATTGGCCTTGGGAATTTAAAATCGGACTACCCGAGTTACCGCCAGTTGTATCGGAGTCATAAAGAATCGCAACGGGAACATCCTTTAATTTAGGATGCGCGTACGCTCCAAACTCCTTCTTATTAAACAGCTCAATCACCTCGGCTGGCGTTTCAAACGGAGCCTTCCCCGTTGTCTTGGCGATCACGCCGCTCAGCGTTGTTGCCGGACGCATCCAAACAGCATCCGCCGGCGAATACCCACGCACGGTACCATGAGTCAAACGCAGCGTCGCGTTGGCGTCCGGCACGAACGTGGCCTTTTCAAACAACGGCTTGACCGTCAAAAATTCACCATACAGCTTGTCGAATTGCCCTGTTCGTTGTTTGCCGAGTTCACGAAGCCGAACAAATTCTGGATGCAACTTAACGGCTAATTGAACAAACGGATCCTCAACCGCCTGCAATTGATCCGCGGTCATGTTCAAATACGAATCCAACGTCGTGGCCGACGAAAGCCGACATGCCTGATACAGCGGTTCCAACTGATCGGGCGCTGGCAAACCCAACCCCGCTCGCTGCGACGCATCCATTCGCTCCAGTAGTTGCCGCAACAATTGTTGGTCGGTGATCAGCTCCAAATCGCGGTGAGACGCCTTTAGTCTGGCAACGGTTTGGTCGTAGTTGCGAGTCATGTAAGCCGACTCTCGTTCTAGATCTGGCTTTTGTCGTTCGATGGCTCCGTCGTAAATCGTAAACGCAAACGACATCAACTGACTGGCCATCAACAAGTTCCGAACATTCGCTTCCGCTTCGGCAGTCTTGGCCGATTCGGCGTAGGCGGCGTCAATCTTCGCGAGCGTTTGGCCGTAGCGAGACTTAAGATCCGGATCCGCATTGATGAAGTCTTGCAGTTCTTTTTCTTTGGATCGTCGTTTGGCAACGATGTTAGCCCCCACCAAACCTTTTAGCTGTCCACGAGATCGTTTTTCGACATTTGCTAGGCTCGAAATCCGCGACAGTAATTTGAGCGCGACCGCGCGATCGTTGGCGCCAGCGG
>CAZHCH010000218.1:1232-2381 GCA_964530985.1 uncultured Pirellulaceae bacterium
GGTACAACGAACAACCAGCACAACGCGACCATCGCCAGCCAGTTCGACGCCGGCAGCCTCGCGGCCATCATTGCCACAACAAGCGATGACCGGTTGGTTTTAGTTGAACGATTAAGGGTTTGGTGGTTTCTGCGGTAAAAACTAGACAACAAGTGCATGGTAAGTTCCAATCAAATTGAATCAAAGAATTAGCACTAGTTTATCGATGATCGCCGCCGAGTCTACCAATGCCCGCTCCACAAAATCAATCGAATGCTGAATTCACTCTTCTGGCCGAGTGATTCCACCATGCATAAAGTGAGTGACGCGAACCGTTTTGTTGGCTTCGTCTACGCGGTACAAAAAAGAACTCGTGTCCACAATTAGCATTCGAACCGTGTGTTGGGAGAATTTATTTTCCGGTGCGATTGGGCAACGGTTGGGAAACACCGTCAATGTATCAACGGCTTCAATCGCTTTTTTCAACCAACGCTCCGCACTAAGCGGTTCTAGTTTTTCAATTGCAATGTAACGGATATGATCATCCAACGCTTGTTTCGTTTCAGATGACAAGATGACGTCGTAGATCATTGCTAAATATTCAAATCGTACTTATCAGCGATTTCACCAAGTGCCTCTTTCATGTCTTGGCCGCCACCGGCATCTATTTCAGCTTCGCCACGTTCCATAGCTGCAACGTTCTCACGTAGCTGTACCTCCGAAACATCACCGCGAGGGTCCGCGATCGGTTCATCTGCAAAAGAAGCAATGAAGGCAGAAACGTCTTGATAGCCGGCCGCGTGAGCCATTGCAGATAGCTTTTGAAATTGATCGTCGGGTAGCTGAATATTTTGCATGGCTTAACGCCTCACGTCTGTCTAGTTGACTGGCTCTACTCTTACATTTATTTTCGCATGAACCGACCCAACTGTCAAAGAATACAATCAACCCGCATAGCAAATTACCTTTTGAAGCTGGCTGTTTTGGTAACCCGACGCCCTTAACGCAAATCAAGTTCCGCTTTGGTAAACCCGCTGTTGGTGCATGTAAAACGGAACACTAATCTGCTCTAATCATCACTAATCCAACATCCAGTCGTGAAATGCACATTTAAAATTAGTGTCGATTAGGACACTCCTCCGTGAACGCCACCGGATTGAATCGTCGAAG
>CAZHCH010000219.1:0-2380 GCA_964530985.1 uncultured Pirellulaceae bacterium
GTCAGCCAGAAGTTCAAGCGTGTAGCATCGACAATCCTGATTGCGAAGCTTGTCAGTAGTAAAAGCAGCCTGCCAGTAGAGCAGGTTCAAACAAAAGTGCTGGTTGGCTTCGGTCAACCAGCTTTTGGCTTCACGAGTGGTTTATACAAAACTGCTAAGGAAGCTTTCAGTAAACGATTTAAAATTTATAGCCTGTTGTTACTGTCGTTTTTGGTCGGTAACGATGGTTGATAGCTAGAGGTCGCTTAGACGACCGAGTGTTTCATTCCCCAATATTTTTTTATCCCCCTTAAAAGGAATCGCAATCATGGCAACGGACACACGAGAGTTGGCGGGCGCGGACAAGCGTGTTGATGCAAGCGAGAAGCGTTTAATCAACTGCCACCAGGTCGACGTTAATCAATTGATGCCGCTAAAGTACAACTGGGCTTGGGAGCACTATGACAACGGTTGTGCCAACCACTGGATGCCGACTGAAGTCCCGATGAACAAAGATATCGAAATCTGGAAGTCAGATCAGCTGACCAAGGATGAGCGTTTGGTCATCATGCGTAACTTGGGGTTCTTTTCGACTGCTGAAAGCTTGGTCGGGAACAACTTGGTTTTGGCCGTGTTCAAGCATGTCACCAACGCCGAATGCCGTCAGTACTTGTTGCGTCAAGCGTTTGAAGAAGCCGTTCACTCGCACACGTTCTTGTACGTGGTGGAGAGCTTGGGCTTGGACGAAGGCGAAGTCTTCAACATGTACAACGAAGTTCCAGCGATCGCTCGTAAAGACGCGTTCGAAATGGAATTGACCAAAGAAATCATGGATCCAGACTTTACAACGGCAACGTTTGAAGGTGGCCAAGCGTTCCTGAAGAACCTGATCGGGTTTTACTTGATCATGGAAGGTATCTTCTTCTATACCGGTTTCGTGATGATTTTGTCGTTCCATCGTCGTAACTTGATGAAGGGAATTGGTGAGCAGTTCCAGTACATCCTTCGCGACGAGTCAATTCATTTGAACTTTGGTATCGACTTGATCAACGGTATCAAGTCGGAGAATCCTGAGTTGTGGACTCCTGAGTTCCAGCAGAAGATGGTGGATCGAGTTCGCGAAGCGGTTGAGCTTGAGATTGCTTATGCCGAAGATTGTTTGCCAAACGGCGTGTTGGGTTTGAATGCTGAATTGTTCCGCGATTATGTTCAGCACGTGGCTGACCGTCGTCTTGAGCGAATTGGTTTGCCTGTTCAGTACAACAGCCCGAATCCGTTCCCTTGGATGAGCGAAACAATGGACTTGAGCAAAGAAAAGAACTTCTTTGAAACACGAGTTACTGAGTACCAAACTGGCGGCAAGCTAGATTGGGATTAGTGAACCTGCTGGGGGGCGGGTAATCAGAGTCGGCAGATTTCGGGATGTGTTCCTTAGATCTTGAACTCCGATGAGCTCAGCTACGACGGCAACATTGACAAAATTTACACTCGCTTTGGCCGATGGCCGAAGCGGGTGTTTTTTGTGGCGTGTGCTTTTCGGTTTTTCCATGAAAGAAACGAAACATACAAGAAATTGTTTGCTGCGGTTACGGCCTTCACGAGCCAGCCATCGCCCGATGCCGACGGGACTCCAATTCTTCTGCCGTGCCTTGAGATCTCATGCCCGCTATGAGAAACTATCCTCGCGAAAATGTTACGTTTCTTACGCATGTAGATGGTTTTGACAGAATCATAGTGATAGTACGGTGGCTTTTTGAAACTCTTAAATATGCGTTACTCAAGGTGCTTGTGTATGTCAAATGAATCGATAGAGAAGCTAATTGAAGCAAGATCTAAAAAAGCATACACGCTTTCAGCTCGCCGACAGGTGGCCGACTTATTGCGAACGGTCACCAAGCACTGGTATCGCAAGAAAAAGGACCTCGTCCGGCTCTGTAATTTTTGGCCAAGGCCGCTCAGGTAGCACTTTACTAGATTCGCTCCTCGACTCTCACCCAGCGGTAACCTCATGTGATGAGCTGTTGAGGACGAGGGCCCGATATCCGTGGAGTCGCCTAGAGTGGTTTGAAAGAAAGTTGCCGGCTTCACAGAAAGCGTTCGGTTTCCATCTCAAGCCGTGGCATGTGAACCGCGTCCAAGAACTAGACCTTGACGAGTTTACTGATGAGCTCATTGAAAGGGACTTTCGTTTTATCCATTTAAAACGGGAGAATTGGTTTCTCAAATCACTCTCGCAGTCCAAATTTTTCATGTATCGAATTCTTCACGCACGAACCGATCGGGAGGTGCAGATAAAGCCGTGTTCGTCGACCCCGAACTTCTTGTCTTATTGCTCAAGGAAAAGCAAGAGGAAGACGAAACCGAATCGGTTGTGACTAGCAAACTGTCGTATACACCTGAG
>CAZHCH010000220.1:0-2368 GCA_964530985.1 uncultured Pirellulaceae bacterium
GCGTCAGTAAAGCAATGAAGAACGCTCTCGAAGAAACCGCTCGCCGGCGATCGATTCAAGAAGCCTATAACGCCAAGCATGGTATCGTTCCGACAACGGTTTACAAAGACATCAAGATGGGCATCGAACAGGATGCGGACGAGCGTGATGCGAAAACACGTGCGGCTGGTGCCGCCAAAGACGTAGAACTGATTACGCGAGAAATGGTTGACGACCTGCAAAACCAAATGAGTTTAGCTGCGGAGAACTTTGAGTTTGAGGAAGCTGGATTCTTGCGTGATCGGATCATGCTGCTTGAAAGCCACATTGGCGAACCGCTGGACGAAGTTGACAAAGCCGGAAAGTCTCGTAGCAAAGGACGGCGCGGCAAAGGAAAACGCAAAGGCAGTCGTATTCCTCGCGGCAAAAAGCAGCCGTAGTGTAGCTGGGCTTGCCAGAGTTCAGGCTTTAGGTGTCACCCGCCGAGGTCTCTGATGTCGGATAGTCGTTGTCGTATCTGTTTTCTGCGAACGGCATCATTTAACCAGATGTTTAGTTCAGTGTCGGTTGGATCGGCCGCTGAACCGTCATCGTTTTTTCGTAGAGGATGCAGGCGCCAATAGCGAGTGACGACTTCTTGTTTACTCCAAGCGGCAATGCCGAAGAAGCAAAAATCGTTCCAACGTAATCGGCGTCAAACTAGGAAAGACAGATTTCGGTTTGCGGCTGTCCCCAAACGTTCGTGCATGCAAGTACTGAATTCCAATCAAGCAGCGCAGCACCGATAAAGGAAAGCGAACTAAACTTTACTTGCCTCGGCTGATTTTTTTGACCCTACGGGTAGCCGCCAGAAATTCCGCTTCTACTAACCATTCTCTATCGCAATATTCGCTGAGGGACATATTACTCTGAAGAAACATTTTATGGTGTATCTCCCAAAACACTTCCCACTTGCAAACTAACTTCGCAAACCTAAGCATCAGTGCCGACGGTCTATTTGGCACCACGAAATTAAAACAGAATAAATTCCGGGCGAGAAGCTTAGGCGATAAAACCAACGCCCCCCACCCAAGTCTAGCAGTCGAAATTACTTTTGGTAGGCTCGCTACAATGCTCTGAAGGTTACATGCGCCGCATCTTAATTCCGGCAAGTTCTCCCAGTAATCTCCATTTTTGGTACGTAAAACTGATCTGACAAAATATGACTCGGGATATTTTCCAGGAAAAATATCAAGTGGTCTGTTTTTATTGCACGTCGGACATGTGTTTTCCCTAAGCGCCCATGCAAGACCCTGAACGTTTTCATCTAAAACCTTGGAACCCAGAAATGCCCCTTCGGTAGCACAGTAACCTGAGCAAAACACACCGTAATCTTTCGTGGTTTCAGCGAATAAAATCAATCGTCCGCAGTAATCGCAAGTTTTCATTGCCGCCTTACTCCCCTACTTTAAGTCATCCAGCCGGTCCTTAGCGCCCGTGTGCTCCGAGGTCTCTGTTGGTCTGGCGGCTCCGGCTACCTTAGAAGTGAAGCATATCTGCTAGGGAAATTCGTAACCCAGATTTTAAATCACGCCTCGCAGCGAATCACCCGTTGTTACCAACTCACCGCGTCCAAGCCGCCCCAAGTCAATTAACCATGAATCAACCGCGTTTGGCAAACCAGCATTAGCAGCCACGTGTTGTCGAAACTCGCTAGTACGATCGATGCCCTCGCAAGCAAATTCAGCACCGGCGGCCGAGTTGTTGCGGTGGCGTTCGGCGTAAGTCGCCACGCTACTAGACATTGCCTGATCGGCTGCTGTTTGAGTGGTTGTCATCGCCAGTGTGCAGTGCCGATAATACTCGATCGCGAAGTCGGCAATCAGCGAAATTCTTCTTCGCTTCAAATAGTTCTCTTTGCCCGCAGATTCAGCGAACGCGATCAATTGTTTGGAAAAATCGTTCGCATGCGGATCACCCGACGCGAGTCGTTGAAGTAACGTTTGTCGGAACTCCAGTACTTCTGGGTCCGCCAACTGCAACGCTCGGCCAACCGAACCACCTGCAGCCGCAGCGAGAACATCAACCGGCACCGCCGGTTCATCGGGATCTTCGCTGGCAGTTGAGCTTACGCGGTTTAATACTTCAAGCACCTGTTGATCGGTTAGCGGATCGAACCTAACGACCTGGCTGCGCGAAACGATCGTTTGTAGTTGTCGCTGTTGGCTTGTACCAAGCAAAATCAACAGCGAGTTCGGCGGCGGTTCTTCCAGCGTTTTCAGCAAGCAGTTTGCACTTTCGGTGTTAAAGTAATCTGCGTCATCGATAATCGCGATCCGGTATCCACCGCAAAAAGGTTTCAAACCGATATCATAAACCAAACCTTCTCGGCGTCGTTTATCACCTTTGC
>CAZHCH010000221.1:0-2365 GCA_964530985.1 uncultured Pirellulaceae bacterium
ATCTTAAAACTGCGCCATCGCCTACGGCTGCTTTGGCAAAGCCAAGTATCGCTTACAACCAAGTCGATAATTCGTTTCGACTGACCACACCCGAAAATATTTCATTCGAGTATCAGCTCGCTGGACCGTTCCGTAGGATCCTCCCGTACCTGCTGGACTTGCTGATCGTCTTCACTGCTTTTTTAGTACTAATGGGTGCGTATTGGGTGTTTGCCATCGTGGTTGGCATAATTTTTGCGTTCTTGGGAGTTCTCCAAGTAGCGGAGTTCCTCCTTGCTGTTGGGTTTGCGGTGTCCTACCTCGCGTTGTTCCTTGCTTATTGGTTTTATGGAACCTATATGGAGACGAATTACAACGGCCGCACCTTTGGAAAAATGATCGCAAACCTTCGAGTGCTCTCGACTGATGGGCACGCGATCGACGGCGTCCAAGCAACCCTCAGAAACTTTTTCCGCGGCGCCGACTTAATGCCGTTCATTCCACTTTCGACGCTGTTGGAAAACAATGAGATCGCGCCTTGGCCTATTCCAACGGCAATTTTTGGTTTGATTGTGATGAGTATCAGTCCAAGATTTCAACGACTCGGTGATTTGGTGGCTGGCACCATGGTGGTGACGGAGGACACAAGCCAAGATCCGCATGTGCAAACGTTCGCCGATAGTCGAGTTCCACAACTGGCAGAGCTCATTCCCGGTTCGTTTTATGTGTCAAACTCACTAGGCAAAGCTGTTGCTGCTTACGTTGAACGCCGTGAGCAACTGGGCATCGCTCGCGCTGGCGAGATTGCTGCCAAACTTGCTGGCACACTCCGTGAGGAATTTGGTTTGGCGGCCGACACCGATTCTGATTTATTAATATGCAGCTTGTACTACAAAATTTTCGTGGGCGATGCGCCTCAAGAATCACTTTATTCAGATTCGCCCAATTCTGATTCCCCTTACTCGCAAACACCACCGCAGAATCGTTACGAACCTGCCCCCCACCATGTTCCGTTTGCCGATCCCTTGATAAGTGACGCCAGCGAATCGACGGCCCCGACGCTTCCCGTTGCTCCTGAGATTAACACTTCAACCGATTCGGAGCCCGAATGAAAGTCGCCGACTTAATCGCTGCTCGTCAACCGAATTGGATTGAACTTGAACAGCTCTGTGGAAAAATGGGTAAAAAGTCGATGCCGCCGGAGGACGTTCACCGTTTTTCAACGCTCTATCGCGCGGCCTGCGCGGACTTGGCGTTAGCCGAAGCCTATCAGTTGCCGCCCAATACGGTGGTTTACCTACATCGCTTGGTAGCTCGTGCTCACAATCAATTGTATCGAAGTCGCAGATACCGGTGGCAACATTGGGTCGACGTGATTTTCGTGAATACTCCTCGACGAATCTTCCACGACCCTTGTGTCCATGTCGCTACCGTCATTTTCTGGGGGTTGTTCGCGATGTCGGCTTTCTTGGCCTACCAAGACAGTCGCTGGCCTGGTTTTTGTGAAAATGTTCTTGGCGAAGAAGCGATGGCCGCAGTGAAAAAGGACCACTCTTACTCTCAAGACGGCCTTGGAAGCTACGCTTTCAACTCCTTTAACTTCGGCCGCTATGTTTTGGATAACGCATCGATTGGATTGAGCTGCTTCGTTTCAATGTTGGCGGTTTTACCTGGGCTAGTCACTCTCGCGTTTAACGCGACTTACTTAGGTACCATTTTCGGGTACATGTTTCGCCCTGAAGTTGGTGATGCAGGTGCGAACTTTCAGCGTTTTGTAACGGCTCATGGACCATTTGAACTTACCGCAATCGTGCTTTCGGCGGGCGCCGGACTAAGAATCGGGATTGGTTGGATTCGTACCAACGGCCTCACGCGACTGGACTCGTTACTCAAAAATGCTCGTGATGCATTGCCAATCGCGATGACGGCAGTGATTTTGTTTTGCCTCGCCGCGATTATCGAAGGCTATATCTCTCCCGAGCCCGCTGTTCCGTGGGCGTTCAAAGGAGTTATTTCGCTGACAACCAGTTTTGCGCTATTGTTCTACTTCGTCGTGCTCGGATTTCCCCCCCCCAATGAAGACGAGGAGCGGTAATGCAATTTGACCAAACCTCGATCGCAATTCGAGAACGCAATATCTTCGAAGTCTTTGATCTTGCGGCCAATGTTTTAGTTCGACACCTAAGACCGATCATGGTGTTACTTTTTTTGAACGCCATGCCGTTTGTAATACTGGACTACTACCTGCTCAACTGGATGACCGATGTGTCGTTCAGTGTTGAACTTTCGACGGCTTATTACGCTGCAATGATTGCCTTGATCGTCAGTCAGGCTCAATTGGGCACGTGCTTGATTACGATTTTCATGGGCCGAGTGATGTTCCTAG
>CAZHCH010000222.1:0-2242 GCA_964530985.1 uncultured Pirellulaceae bacterium
CAATGCGATAGACCCTAGTCGCATTTCACGTCGATTTTAATGTTTAGTTTATTTGCTGCATCTGACATTCTTTGTAGCTGATCTCGAATTCCAGAAGAGTGTTAAGAAGACGACTGACCACAAACAAGTTGGAATACTGAAGCTTGAGAGCCTTTGCGCAAGCTGAAATTGGCTCAGCGCCGCGACAGTGCCATTTGGAACTGCACCTTACTCTTGTTCGACATTGGTTTGGATTGCTGCTTTTGACCAGCTGTCACCCGAGTCGTTACCCTGATTGCGGTAATGCTCAACCGCATCGTTCAAGTTCATGAAATGATTCAGCGGGCCGAGTTGCTCTAGCATATCTGCTTTGTGAAACAAATCTCTCACAGGCCCAATGACACCGCAAAAGTAAAATTGAATCTGTTTCGACCTGAGATATTTATGAACTTCTTTGATCGCTGACAAACCACTGGAATCCACTTCGTGCATGCTCGAAGCGTCAAGAATGAGTACTTTCAGAGACTCGCCCTTCTCCTTGGTTAATTGAGTTACTTGGTCCACAAAATAGCTACTGTTCGCATAATATAAATGCGCGTCAAAGCGAACTAGCAGCATGTCGTCGAATTGCTGGGCTTCAGGAAAGCGGTTGACGTTTCGATAATGACTAGTCTGCGGAAGCTTTCCGAGCACCGCGATATGCGGTTTCGATGACTGAAAAATCACAGCAACAACAGAAAGCACAACTCCTGCCAGAACCCCCTCTTCAATGCCTAACGCCAGCGTCACAAGGAAAGTTGTCATCATCATCCAGAAATCGGTACGATGAACCTTCCATAAGTGAACCGCTTCGTTAAATTCAAACAGACTGCGAACTGCCAAAACGACAATGGATGCCAGCATGGCCTCCGGCAGAAAATAGAACAGAGGCATCAGAAAAATTAACCCAAGTATGATGACCAATGCGGTCACGATCGAGCTGATCCCGGTTCGTCCTCCGACTTCGTTATTCACCGCCGATCTTGTGAAGCTGCCCGATGTCGGCAATGACAAAAAGAAGGCTCCAAAAATTTTTGAAAGCCCAAGTGCCAGCAATTCCTGGTTCGGCCGAACCTTGTAGTAGTCGTGTTTCGCCTCCAGAGCTTTGGCGATGCCAATAGATTCCACAATTCCGATCGTCGTCACTGTCAAAACAGTGGGAAAAACTAGTTTGATGTTTTCGAGCGAAATTTCAGGCACCGAAAAATGAGGCACGCCAGCCGGGATTTCTCCGACAATGGCAACCCCGAAGCTTTGTAATTGAAACAGCCGAGTCAGTGCAATTCCCAGCACAACTGTGACCAACGCTCCCGGAATGTTTTTGTTCAGCCTTTTCAAAACCAACATCAGAATGATTCCCCCAATGCCTAACGCGAGCGTTGGAAGATTTGTCTCGTGCAAATGGGAGAACGCATAGCCAACCGTTTCGTACAAATGCTCAAATCGGGGTATTTCGATTCCTAGCAAATATTGCAGCTGACTCGCCGCGATAATGACTGCGGCAGCGGATGTGAAACCGGAAATCACCGGATGCGACAAGAAGTTGACCAGAAACCCAAGCCTGAAAAGGCTTAGCAGAAGCTGAACGATTCCAATCAAAAGTCCCGTTAAGATAACCAGAGAGACAAAACGCTCGCTTCCCGGTTCCGCAAGCTGGCTGATGCCGGCAAGGACGAGTAAAGCCGAAACAGCGACTGGCCCGATTGAAAGATGTCGTGAAGTGCCAAAGATCGCGTAGACAATTAGAGGGACGATTCCTGCATACAATCCGTAAATTGGAGGCATGCCGGCCAGCAGCGAATAAGCCATCCCCTGTGGCACCAACATAACGCCGACAGTCAGACCCGCGATTAAATCAAATCCAAGGTCCTTTCTGGTATAGGCCGGCAACCATTCAGCGATTGGTAAATATGACTTCAAATCCATTGCGGTGATTTCATCTACAAGCGGCTTGTCATCCAATCGCCCTAGTTGTTTGGCTTCGTGATCTGGCTTCGTTGAGTACGCCTCCGGCGTCCGGGCGATGACTCCGTGGTTTGCCAAAGTTTAAGATTAGGATTAGCCGTTTTCCCAATATCGGACTGTTGATTTATTCGCCTGATTCCTTCTTTCCACCCAGATAATATAGTTCTTCCTGAGGTCGGAGAGGCCGCTTGAACCACAATGGCCTGCGCAAGCCACCTGGCCCAGGCGCCGGTCGGGTCATTGCTAACCATTCTTTGTA
>CAZHCH010000223.1:0-2192 GCA_964530985.1 uncultured Pirellulaceae bacterium
ATGTTCGAATAAATACGCAGTTGGATAACAATGTGTTGATCCGAAGCGGAGAAGCGCCTGGGATTGGTTGGTCGCGGAATATGCTATACTTAGGGTTTAATACTTTACCTCGCTCCGTCGTTCGTCGGCAAACTAGGTTCGCCGCTCGGATAACACGGACGTTATCCGCCTTAACTCAAGAGAGTGCATGAATCGAATTATTGGCATGACTATCATCGCAATGGCGTGTGCTTGGTCGCTCGCCATTGCATGGACTTGTTGGTACGCTGGTGACTATATGATCGGTTTCTCACCGTTCATCTTGCTCGGAATTCCGTTCGCGGCTTGTGTTCTAATTGTTGGCCTGATTTTTGCGGCATCGCGTAAATCAAGGGTCATCGCAGCATGCTCACTTTTTGGATCCGCTGTTGTGGTTCTTCCGTTCTTTTTCGGCCACCAAATTACACAAACTGCTTGGCGAAACTCGCTGAAGACGTTTTCAGCTGCCAACCAAACTGCCTTGAAGAACGTTGATTTCTCTACCGCTGAATTTACGGATTCTGATTGGCCCGACGAGAAAAGAATGACGCCAATCACTGGATTCACATGGTATTGCGAACAACATCATGCTGCACCGAATGGCATGTTTCATGGCTTCCGGTACAACTCAATCGAACACATTTACGTGAACAAAATACGCCATGGCTTCCGCGGCGTCGCGTGGATACCTAATCCAGAACTGATCTCCCCCACTTCCGACTATCAGTACCGACATTCTGGTGTCGACAACTGGTACGTCTGGCTGTACGGCGGATAACAATACGTTGCACACGGAGCCGCGGGCCGCGCGGCTTTTTCTGTTTGCATGATGTTTGCCGCGGCCCGGTGAACGTTGCCGTTATCCGACTTAAACTAACTACCCCGATGAAACGTTTGTCACTTCAATCCCTGTTGCTGCTCGTTGGCTGTGTGGCGATCGCATCCGCATGGTACGTTCAGTCATCTACGCCAGCCGAGGTATACTATTTGCATGTTTTTTCCGAGACTTTTCACCCCGTTCATCAAGAGGTGTTCAGGTACCACACAGCCACGATCGGGGTTTCGCCCGGAATTCCGTTCCACGGCAACTTTACGCAATCCGAATTTCCAGTGACAGTCCTTGACGGCAGGATCGAACGACAGGGCAACCAATTTGCATGCACACTGAATCTGACGATTGACGAAACCAGCGTAGTTGACGGTTTTTCGAAAACGAAAATAATCCCACTGGAAACCCTAGTCGAATTTAGTTACGTCCATTCTGCTATATTATCCAAAACGTCTGATCCTGACGACCTCGACATTCCTCTTGAATAACGCAAACGTCGGATAACAATTAAGAATTTGACATCGCGTAGTGACGTAGGAACGTAGCCGATGTTCAAGTTCTCTGTTCAAGAAGGCCGGTTTAGCTTTAGGGTTTTGGTTCTGTGTTGATGGTAGTTTGATGCTGCTAGCAACTGCTACTCGTTAAGTGAAAGACGATTATAGGGGGCTGAATCGTCCTTGTTAGGCGTCAGTTTCTGCCTGAGTATTGCGACAGGCACCTCGTAAAAAGAAGGGGACGCATGCTAACCTCGATCCCCCACCTAGGTTATTCTCCTCCCCCCAAACGTTGTAATCGGCACAGCCGGAAATATATCGAAATCAAGGAGCATAACAATTTATTGAACGATTTAGACCTGTGGAGTCATTTAGACGATTGCGTTGAAAAAAATGAAATGCCCTAGGATTGGTTTTCATTTATGTTCGATGCGAATGTTGAACCAACAAATAATCATGTGGGTTCATCATTGCGAGATTGTTCGAAAAGTCAGACAAGAACGCGGAATGCCGATGGGAGGCGATATCATGAGCGAATACGATTCGCCATTGATACGTGTGGAGAACAGAAACTTCTTTGCTGTTTTACGCGAAGTGGTTTCAAGAATGGGAAGGCACTATTGTTACTAAAGTCGTGAATGTTTACAGAAACGATCGTTTAAGCGTTAGCCGAACGTTAAGAATTGCTAACGCAACCGAGAGCTTCTGCGGCCACGAACTTTATTGTTTAACAGCTCCAACTATAACTTTCCAGTTTGTCTTTTTAAAAGGAGCATCCCATGAAGAAACTACTTGTGATTTTTGTGGTCGCAATCGCGACGAGTTTCTCATCTCAGGCCTTCGGTCAATTA
>CAZHCH010000224.1:0-2163 GCA_964530985.1 uncultured Pirellulaceae bacterium
CGATTTCGTTGAAACGTTTTTGAGCGTCGCCTTCGAGGCTGATCCCGGATTGCTCCGAACCTAAAATCGCTTTTTTAATGATACGTTGCTGACCGGATGACATTTGCGCAAAACCATCGCTGTCTCGCAGGTCACAGTAAACTTTGTACAGCGGTTTGCTTTGGCCAGCTTTGAGGCTCATTTGGACCACTTGCGGGATCACGGCCTCGTGAGCTTCACGAAGTTCGTCGCTATTGGCGACCCCCAGCAAGTGCCCGATCGGAGACCAGCCGTATTCAAACAGCAGGTCGATTTTTCCTAGCGGCTTGGTCAGGCTATCCCAATCGGTGGCTTTTTCGGCTTCGGCAAGCAGCGAATCGAAGTCAGCAGTCAATTGTTCGATCGCCGGAGCTACGTGGGCGGGCGTGATTTTGTCGTAGGCTGGAATGCCGGATTGGTTCAGCAGCGGATTGTCGTTGGTGGTCATATTGCTTGTTTGGATTAAATAAAAGGCGGACCCTTACAGGTAGCCTTTAAAATGAAAGTTAGAGTGGTGCGGATTGTAACCGATTGGGCTCGGTCAAAGAACGAGAACTAGCTTGCAACTTTGTCAAATCGTAAGTTGACCAAGTGAATCAAGCTGGCTAGAATCTCCCGTCACTTCGGTTAGAGGCTTGTTTTTGGAGCTTTTTATCGTCGTTAATTTTACGGTGGCTGTAGCTCAATTGGTTAGAGCACTGGATTGTGATTCCAGATGTTGGGGGTTCAAGTCCCCTCAGTCACCCTTGAAATCTAAAGAGCCCGTAGCATTTGCTGCGGGCTTTTTTTGTAGGGTTTACGAGCATGACCGGCATGCATGTTCCGCTCTCGGTGACCTTAATAACCTCTGTGAGATGATGTTTTGGCTACGGTGGTAAATTCACTGATGGTTCTAGCTCCACGCTTCCAGCCGAGCCGCGATTTTTTGTAGCGAGCGTCCTAGCAAAGGGAAGCTGATCAGCATTAGCAGTAAGCCGATTCCGATCGCGGCGATGTTTGACCAGCGAGCTTCAAACATCAGTGGCATGATGTTGGCAAAGATTCCGGCTTCCAACAAAGCGAGTCGAGCCAATTTTTGCGTTAGCAGCATCGAGCTGATTTCGTCGACGGCTTTGTCCTGGGTTGCCGGATCATCTGATTTTTTGAACTTCGGTAGTTGAGGGAACATGGTTGGGGCGACGAAGGCCACACCAAACAGAATGATCGCGGATGCGGCAGCGATCGTGGACATGAGTTTGATCGGTCCGTTCAATTCAGACCAATCGGCTGTCGTCGCAATCATCCCTGCAAAGAATAACGCTCCAACCGTCATCGCACCGGACAGGACTTGCCCGCTACGAATCTTGCGAGTGGCGATCTCGTTTTGGTTGGGAGTAAGCATTAGCCTGCTTCGCGGCCCAGCTTGGAAACCAAGTTAGCAACCGCTTGGGGATCATCTTGCTTTACTAACCGATCGATCGCGTCAGGTTTTACACCTAATTTTTCCAAGTGCTTGGCCAATTGGTCCCAGTACTTTTTGCGTTTTTTGCCTTCGGACAAGTACAGTTCGGTGACGAGTTCTTGGGATCGTTGCAACGAGATACTTTCACGGTTTTCGTAAAAGTTCTTGATGATGTTCTGTTGGTATTTGGAATGTTCAGCCATGAATCTCGGTTGGAATTGAGGTCAGATCAAAAAGGGGGAGCAGAGAAATTAAAATCGGCGGATCGGTTGGCGATATTGACCAAATTTCATTACCGCCAGCTGTACGGATTTTAGCGAGAGTTTAGTCGTGCGGCGAACGAATCAGCCGTTTCAGCGATCGAAATAAAGACATTTTCTACTTTAGATGTTTCTTTTGGGGCTATTCGGGGACTGAATCGCCGCTTCGTGCGAGCACTCGGGCAGCGATAATGCCAGCGATAAATCCAAATAGATGGCCTTCCCATGAAAGGCCCGGTCGAGGGATGAAACCGAACAGAATCGTACTGCCGTAAAAGAAGAGGGTGACCAGGCCAATGCCGATTGATATCAGCTTCCGTTCAAGGATTGCGGATACGACCAGAAATCCGAAGAGCCCAAAGACCCAACCCGAGGCTCCGATGTGGCACTCGTTTGAGCCGATGGCAAACGCCCAAACCATCAGGCCGCCGGCGATCACGATGA
>CAZHCH010000225.1:0-2143 GCA_964530985.1 uncultured Pirellulaceae bacterium
AAGCAGACCAAGAATGAGTGTTTTAAGTTTCATGATCGTGAAAAAAGCTCCGGTGGAGTTTTAATGTTTTCGTTGATTTTTTGACTTCGGTCGCGCCCTAACCACCCAGATAAAATATTAACTGAAGATCCGTCACCAGACTAGTTGCGTAACAAAAACAACATCGTTCAGCTAAGAAAAAAACAAACACGGCGGTTAGAATAAAAACACTTGAACTAAATTGTTTCACGCGTCAACTAACTCTAAGTGGTTTGGCTGGGCAACAATGGATCCCACGTCCTAGCGAGCGTAGCCAGATACTCGCCCGTTCGATAGAGTCCGGGACGGGCGAGGCTTTCTTTTTTGGCAAAAATCAATTACTAACTGTAGCGATTGAAGCAGCCAAGTATGGGGGAGAAGACCTAGATTTCACTTGAAATCGCTCCGGTCTCGGTAATTTGCTCCCTTGGGTAGAATTGGAAAACTAGGCTTAGGTGCCCATTAAGGGATTTCTTGTAAGTCGCAAGAAGTGTCGATTGGGCGATCTAATCCTGCCCCATTTCTCCTGCCCCATTTCGTTCATCTTCGCGATATGCCTTCCTCAAAACTCAATTCGAAAGACTCGGAATTTGTCGCCGGACTCGGCGACTTGATAAACCGATCTGGCGGTTCAACTGCGTTGTTGCAAAAAGTTCTCGATAGCAATTCAAACCCTAACGAAAATCAAGTCGTTCGGATTCCAATTGCATCTTGATGATTTTGGCACCGGTTACTCATCGTTGAACTACTTAGATGAACTGCCCGTTGACGTTTTGAAGATCGACCAATCGTTTGTTCAGAAGCTGGAAAACGAGCACAATGAGAACGCTGTTGTACGAATGATCGTCGCGATGGCTGATGCGCTGGACGTTGAAGTAGTCGCCGAAGGAGTCGAAAACGAGATTCAAATAGAAACGCTGAAATCTATGAACTGTGTTTTGTTTCAAGGCAACTATTTTTCTAAGCCAATGCCAGCCAACATGGTGAGTCAGTACATCTGCGACTACCAAGCTGTCAATCAGCGATAGAAAAACCAAAAACGCCGAGCGCAAGTAAGGCGAGGCGTTTAGGCAAAAAGCGTCTGGAGACAGGCTCTGAACTCCCAGCCACGCCGAAGAATCCGACAAAACTTCAAAAAACAGCTTCTTTTCTGGCGCTCGTTCGATAGCAACGACGCATATCCGATTGTGCCTCGCGATATGCACCATTAAAGCAACGACGGTCGAGGCAGTTTACTCAGGAGAATTTATGTCGACCGCTAGTGATCAAACCCAAATGCAATCTGACGATGTTGCCAAAATCGACCGTTTGGGAGCCGTTTACCAAGAACTAAAAAACGAGCTGGGAAAAGTCATCGTTGGGCAAAATGATGTGATTGAGCGGCTAGCCATTTGCCTGTTCGCTCGCGGCCATGCGTTGCTGATGGGTGTGCCGGGACTGGCCAAGACGCTTTTGATTAGTAGCCTGTCCGAAACCATGTCGCTGGATTTTTCTCGTATCCAGTTTACACCCGACCTAATGCCGATGGACATCACCGGTACCGATATCCTCCAAGACGGCGCGGGTAAAAGAGAATTTGAATTTATCAAAGGCCCTGTGTTTGCCAACATCGTTTTAGCAGACGAGATCAATCGTGCTCCTGCCAAAACCCAGGCAGCGATGCTTGAAGCGATGCAGGAACACAAAGTCACCGCAGCAGGAAAGACGTTCAGCCTAGACAAGCCGTTTTTCGTACTCGCTACCCAAAACCCGGTCGAGCAAGAAGGAACCTACCCGCTACCAGAAGCTCAGCTTGACCGCTTTATGTTTTTGATCGAAGTTGACTACCCGAACCGCGCCGAAGAAATCCAAATTGCGCGAACAACCACCGGTGGTCAGTTCGCCAAACTGGACAAGATCATTTCCGGTGAGCAAGTCATCGAATTCCAAGAACTTGTTCGTCGCGTTCCTGTTCCGGATCACATTTACGAATTTGCGGTCGATTTGACTCGTCGGTCACGACCGAATTCAGAAGACGCCCCTAGCTGGCTCAAGCCGTTGGTGGGTTGGGGGGCAGGGCCACGTGCGGTCCAGTATCTGATTCTAGGAGCCAAATCACGCGCGGCACTTCATGGTAGCTACATGG
>CAZHCH010000226.1:0-2043 GCA_964530985.1 uncultured Pirellulaceae bacterium
TATGCGCAGCATTGACGTCATTGCCACGCCGCGCGCAGGACTCAACCGAAACGCGACACTTGAATCGCGGGAATCAAAAAGGACGCAGCGCTGCGTCCCCTTTTTACCCTTCCAAATGCCTCAAAAGCCTGCAAGAAGCCTTGGGCCACCTGAAAGAATCGGTCGAACGCTTCAACACCCAAGGTCCATTGCCCAAACACCCTGTATTCGGCAAACTCACTAAAGAACAAACCACCCAACTCAACTGCAAACACTGTGCCATGCACTTAAGCTTCGTGCACCCGACCAAAGCTTAACCCAAACGCTTCCACAATCATGACGGTTCCTTTTAGTGCGTATATTTACGGGGCGTTTCCAATTCAGCTTGAGTACTCTGGCACTAGTCATTTACGAAAGCACGGAAGGTCGCCCATCGACTTTCCTAACTACAAACTTAAGTCATTTTTTGATTTCGCTTCAACGCTCACAACGGTCAGTTCTGTGCGCGCAGATTGTATTTTTTTCATGAGCTTGAAAATATAAATTTGAATTCTCTATCTCAAAGGAAATTTTTCCGATGACCAGCGTAGTACTTCAATTACAGCAGAAAACTCAATTTTCGAAATCGGTTAGCGTATGTCAAACACTTCCTCATCTTTCGATTCGCCCTCAACACAACCAGTTGTTATTCCTATTTCTCGCCAAGAACCCCAATCGGTTGATGCGGCTTCCGCAGAAAAAACCGATACTGCGGGTGCAGTAAGCGATGTTGTTGATCCATCAAAAACAGCTTTTGCACGTGACAAAGAAGTATGGTCGAAAAACAAGCCCACAACGCTCGAATACATGATGCATGCGATGGAAGCTTGTGGTCGCAGTCCACTTTCGCTGATGTGGGAATACACGAAGCTCAGCCGGCAAAAAGGAAAAATCAGCTTTCCTGAATACGTTCAATTCGGCCTCTATGACCCCGATATGCCTTACGAGCATAAACTGCGGTTCATCACGAACAAACAGCATTGGCCAATTACTTTTAAGTGCTGCGATATGACATGGCAGGCCACTACCGAGGATAAATGGCTTTGCACGAAAATCCTTCAAGGCAGCTCGATTGCTGTTCCAGAATCTTTGGCCGTCATCGACAAAACAAAGCGCAACTATCCCGGCACCCCAAAAATCACAACCGCGGATGAATTGCGAGAATTCGCGTTAGCCAATCAGGGACAGCCATTTTTTGGAAAAGAGAATCGAGGAATGGTTAGCTTCGGAGTCTTCTTAGTACTCGAAGCCGACTCGGACCGTATGCACCTCAAGGGAGAAGGCTGGATTGCATACGATAAGTTCATGGAGCAGCATGTAGGCGATACCAGCTACCTGATTCAACGTTGTCAGAAAAATCATAAGTTCTTGGACAAATACACTGACAACCTAGCAACCGTGCGAGTTTGCATCCTGGTTACTGACGACGGAATCAAGATTCCATTCGCAGTTCTGAAACTGCCTGCCCGCGATCAAATCGCCGATTCTTTCTGGCGTCCTGGAAATCTAGCTTGCAATATCGATCCCACCAACGGCCAGATTCTTGACGCTCGCACTAAGAATCATCTCGGTACTGAGAGCTTTTCCAATCACCCTGTGTGCGGTGAGGCCTTGGTCGACGAATATCTTCCAGAATGGGACGCCTTGCTTGAGCTTGTTCATGAGTGTTCGCTGATTTTCTCGCCGATCCGCTATCAATCGATGGATGTTGCGATTACCGACGAGGGGCCGATGCTAATTGAAATCAATACCGGAGGCAGTTTTGATCTACTTCAACTTGCTGCAGGCCAAGGCATGCTGACTGATGAAGTTGTTAAGTTCTTCAAGTCCCATGGCTATCGGAAATTTTAATCGGAATATCGTGGCAAGCGAGAAACAGCATTGAGCGATGGGCGAATCAACCATTGGTTGAGAGACTACCCAACGATTGGATTGACTATACCGCAAGCATCGGCTGTTAAGGCGATCGTCGTAAATGATTCTACCTGCCGCGAGGTGTTTTAGGTGTAATCAAGATGTCATATT
>CAZHCH010000227.1:0-2007 GCA_964530985.1 uncultured Pirellulaceae bacterium
GATATGCACCAAAAAACCGAAACAATTTATAAAACCGAAACAATTTATAAAACCGAAACAATTTATAAAACCGGAACGTTACCGGAACGTTATCGGAATTAGTGCCAACGATACTCGACCTCAACTAAATTCCAAGTCAAAATACCATAACTCAAGTGTCTACCAGATCTACTTGTAGCAATGGAAACTGATTCACTGATGGGGTTTGAATCAAGGCCTGTTTTGATTCACGTGCGATTGTGACCCAACAGGACGCCTCTAATCGAATTTGCACTGATCGAAGCTTAGCTGCTTCGATGTTGAACCAACATTTAATTTGACAAATTACCCGATGCGTAAACAACAACAAAATCGCTACCTCATAGGCAATTTGCAACGGCAGAAACCTAGTTGGGTATTGCAAGGCGACTCAATCGCGAGAGGCGCCTTTACGTTGGTTGAATTGCTGGTTGTGATTGCCATCATTGGAATCTTAATCGGCATGACGATGCCGGCAGTTCAGTCGGTACGTGAAGCGGCCCGCCGTACTTCCTGCAATAACAAACTCAAGAATTTGTCGCTTGCCTGCACTAATTTTGAATCCAGCCATGGTGCGTTTCCACACGGCTCCAGCTTCACCCATGAACACGCTTGGGGTTCGGCAATATTACCATTCATTGAACAGTCTGCGACACACACGGCTTTAGACTTTGAATCCGCGTGGAACTCCGCACCCAATAACTTGGCTGTTTCGCAACAAAACATCGCTGCGTTTGCTTGCCCGTCGTCGGACAAAATTTTCGCAGGAAAAACTGATTATTGTGGAATTTCCGGGTCTTGGCGAACCTCAATTCTAGTGCCTGAGCTTCGCCACAACGGAGTGTTCTTTGCCGCCCGAACCGAAAAAGCTAAACCGGTCTCATTCCGAGAAATCACCGATGGCACTAGCCACACAATTTGCATTTCCGAAGGCTCTGAAATGCAGGAGGCCGACGGAGGCTTCTGGGGGTTTGGAAACAACTGCTTTACGCACGAAGAAGGTGGTGTCAACGCTTCAAGGCGTGCAAGAGAAATCGTAAGTGACCATCCGGGCGGTGCTTTGGCGGCGTTTTGCGACGGATCCGTTCGGTTTATCAGCAACAACGAAACATCAAGTGTAGTGAGTGCACTATGCACCCGCAACGGTCGAGAGACTGACCACAATTTTTAAGACCCAATTTCCCGGAGTCACTGTGACTCCATTTTTTTGAACTCCTAGAGGAGACTACAAGTGAAGAATTTTTTAATGATCGCATGCCTAGCGATTTGCACAGCTTTTGTGTCAGGCAACACCGCATATGCAATCGGTAACAATAGCGGTGGAAAGAGTGCCAATTCAGCTCCTATTGAATTGATCAACGTTGGTAAATCCCCCATCGCGGTATGGGTGCGTAGCGAAGGCACGAACTTTCCAAATACGATAAACAATTTCGTGGATGAGCTGATTTTCTTAGAACCTGGTCAGCCGCCCGTTATTACTGATGACCTAAGAAACGGATCTATTATTGTCACATCTTATTCTGTTTTTGCTCTAAACCAACTATCGGAGGGCCTTCCAGGTAACACGCGAATTGAGCCAACCGATATTGAGCCAGCTGTGATTGATAACGCGTTAGTAAACGTTAACGGAGTTCAGCAAACTCTGTATCTCAACGAAGAACTCATTCTCTTCAGCGACCCACGAGGTCGTGGTGGACGTCGGGGCGGTAATGATTCTGGCTCTCAGGGCGGTATTAATTCTGGCTCTAAGGGTGGTATTAATTCTGGCGACAAGATTACTGATACCAAGGTTATAACCGTAGAGTAAGTATCCGTAGATGCTAAATAAGAACTTCTTAGTCCTTATTTATGACATAGTTACAAGTAGTCAGGCGACGATCAAATTCTAGAGTTAAGATGTAACAACAGCTTACTCAGGAAAACAGATCCGACGCATGGCGAAAACACTCAAGGAGCATTTTCAGAAATGAAATATGCTCTTTGTTTTTA
>CAZHCH010000228.1:0-1931 GCA_964530985.1 uncultured Pirellulaceae bacterium
CCTGACTATCCCGGAGTCTATTTCGCATTTGGGCGAATGGCGCTGAATCAAAACAGACTGACCGACGCCGGCGCGTTGGCGGAAAAAGCAGGAAGGGCATTTCAAAATGGAGACTTCGCTGAGGTGGAGACTATCCACTTTCGCCGCCAGTACTTCCAAATTATGACGTTGGTCGCTTTGAGACAGGAGCGTTTGGAGGATGCCAGTAAGTTATCTGCTTCTTTTCAGAAGGTCGCCCCGGATGACACGGGCTCTTTAGTGTTAGCGGCCGAAGTGGCCTGTAATAATGGAGAGACGGAAAAGTCGCTCGAATTTTTGCGACGAATGCGTGCGAGTGACCCCAGTCTAAAGGTTCCTGAACTGATTGTCGCGGAATGGTGTCGCGCACTTGGACGTGTCGAGGAATCCGCGACTTTGATGAGGAAAGCTGTCAGCCAGCATCCAGACGATGCTGCTACACAAATCGCGTTCGCGGATTGGGCGGTTGGATTCGAAGAATTTGAGTCGGCGATGGATGCAGTCAAAAAGGCGGAAAGCGCGAATCAAAAAGAGACGTTGGCAACGATGTGGATCAAGGGGCAGGTTGCTTTTGCCAAAGAGGACTACGAGACGGCTGAGAATGAATTAAAAAAAATTTTCGCGCAGAACCAAGGAGTTGAAATTACTCACCAGTATGCGTTGTGTTTGATCGAAAACGCAGACAACGAAAAGAAATATTTGGCACATAAATTAGCAGAGAAGAACCTAAAAGCCTCCCCCAACAATAAACGCGCGTTAGCCGCTGCTGGGTGGATACTATATCGCAGAGGTGAAAAGAAAAACTCTGAATTTTATTTCGCGCAAGCGACTAAAGATAAAAACTTGACCCCCGAGACGGCTTACTACCTCGCCCGTTTTTTTGCTGAAAAGGGCGACAATACTAACGCGATGCTGCTGCTGAAACAAGCCGTAAGTAAAAAAGGCTATTTCATGTACCGACAACCCGCAACTAAGTTGTTAAAAGAAGTGAGCGCAAAACTGGACAAAAAAGAAGGCCAAGAACTGCCCCAACCGTCTAATAACTGACATGAATGGCCGCGTCTAACCTACAACGAGTCGGCTCCACAATCGTTTGACGATTTCACGTCTTTATGAGAGTGACGTTATTTTGTGCTGATAAACGCGGCGCCATGCGACGCATTGCTGGCAACCAATATCAAAGTCGCGGCAAACTTGCGGACGGTGTTCGTGGTGCTTACAAAGTCGCGTAGTGGGATCCAGCCAACTGCAAACCGGATCTAACTCGCCGTCTACTGGTTGGTAACTGCGAATTTCCTCAAGCAACCCCTTCCGGAGATTTTCCGGCATTCGCACCCATCGTTCTAAGTCC
Organism: uncultured Pirellulaceae bacterium; assembly: GCA_964530985.1. Taxonomy (GTDB): domain Bacteria; phylum Planctomycetota; class Planctomycetia; order Pirellulales; family Pirellulaceae; genus Mariniblastus. The sequence goes on from CAZHCH010000228.1 coordinate 1,370, forward strand.
GCCTTGGCCGCCGGCCCCAGTTGCGAAGCCTCCTCACTGCTAAGCTGGATACCCGCAGCCAATTTTTCCAAATGATCATTAGACAGGTTAAACGCAGGATACCCCATGTGAAAACAACAAACACCACATCCTCGACAATCGAGAACGGACAGCGTCGCATGCGGTTTCTGCGATTTGTCGCTGTCCTGATTCTCGGCAGAGCGTTGCGTAGAGTTGTTCGAATTAGGCATCGTCATGGTCTGTCTTGGTTTACTCGGCCCAATCCAACGTCAAAATATGCATCGCCTGAAAAAGTTGTTCCCGAATTTCGTCTCGTCGTCGAGTGAGTTCAGGAATCTGCTGTTCTTCCAATTGCACAATCGCGTCCTCTGATTTTTCCAAATCGTTTTGCCAACGCAGCAAAGTCTAATGTCATCGGTTCGCCGACCGGAGCGAAAATGGGCCCCAGCCGTTTGCCGAAGCTATCTTAAAATCTGACCGTCGCCAACCATCCAGACCAACGTTTGCGACGCAAGCCAAGTGACTTCGTCGATTAATTGTTGGTACGGTTCCATATAGAGCT
>CAZHCH010000229.1:0-1877 GCA_964530985.1 uncultured Pirellulaceae bacterium
CAACTTTAAGCTCGCAGGCAGTGCATGTTCGCCATTGAAATGCCGCTCATCATCGCACCAATGATTCCCACAAACCCTTGGTCGGTGCCGCACAAGAACAAGTTGTCCAGATGCGTTTTTCCGTCGAGTACTTTATCGGGGGCCCCGTAGACCGCGCCGTTATCGTGCCAAGTAAAGCGACTGATCGTAGTTGGTGTAAACAGATCCGTATCGATCACGTAAGGCCGAAAATCAGGCGTGAACTTAACGCTGGCCGCCACGCTCTTGTCGTACCAACGTAGTTTCTCAAGTTTGTATTGTTCCTCTGATAGTGCATTCCAACGATCAAAATCAGCGATGGTCGTGATTCGAATCACTCCGTCGGGCAGTTGGCCAGCATCGTCAGAGTACTCGTAGTTGTTAGGAGAGCAAATAACGCCGGTACGTGTGTCGCACAGTTCATCTGCAGGTTTTTCCCAATGGAATTTGTTTGAATCGTTGTAAAAAACGATTGTATCGTCGTTGCCAAGTTTAGAAGGCTCTCGGTCTAGGATCGAAATTGACTCAATGAACGTCAACTGTCCAGCTTGCCGCGGATCGGGTTCGCTGGTGTCACTGCACATCCGCAGCGTTTCTAAACGCCCCGCAGACGACAAAATTCTTTTGCCCTCGATGGTGTCACCGTTGTCCAGTTCGATAGAAACTGCATGTGCGCCGTCGGTATGGATTGTTTTAACACCGTGCCGAAGCTTAAGCTCGCCACCGAGCCCCCGAAATCGTTTGACTAAATTTTTAAGAATCAAACGCACGCCTTTGAAGGGTCGAGCAAAACCTTCGCAAAAGATGCTGCGGAACATGATGCAAAACTGCCCCCAAGCCATATCATGTTCGGCAGCATTCCCGTACCACATCAACGGACAAAACAACATCTCGATCAGCAAGGGTTCGCTAATTGTTTCTTCAAGGATTTTACGGCCAGAGATTTCAAACGCTTCTTGATCCAGTTCGTCGTAGTCCGAGATCTTTGCGATCAAGTTATCGAATTCGTCGATGTGATTCGGAAACGTTTGACGGACTTCGGCTCGGAGCAATTCAATGTCGTTATCGAACCGAAGTTGAGTTTCAGGGAAAACGATTCGAGACCCTTTTTGAGGAGCCAGTGCAAAGTCTTCCCATTTGAAACGCAACTGTCGCAAGATCCTAGCTAGCGGACCTTTCTTCGCGCCTTTGGCGGTGAAGTTAGTTACTGCGTGCAGACCAACATCGTAGTCGCGCCCGTTGACACGATAGAACGAGTTGAGCCCGCCGATAGTGTAGTGGCGTTCAAGGATACAAACTTTTTGGTCGTAGTGAGCCAACCGAATGCCGGCCGCTAAACCAGACATTCCCGCGCCGATGATGATTGTATCGTACATAGTGAATCAATCGCTCCCGAGCCATCTAAAAAAACAAACTGACGTCATGGTTGACATCAGTTTGAGGGTTCTTTGATCAACGCTCGAAACCGTTGATGATGATTGAATTTGCCGATCAATGATTGTCTCGATTGGCACACAAGCCACCGCAAACTAGAAACACAATGATTGCGATGATTGCGAAAACGGATCACTAAGCGACGCAGTCGACCATTTTCGGTGTCAAGTAAGTCACCGTACTGGCCATCGATGCCAACTGTGTGTAGTCCTCTTCAGGAACATTCACACTGTGACGTTTTCGCAACTCCATTACGATGTCAAGGAAATCCATGCTATCGAGTTCAAGTTGGTCGCGAAAATCAATTTCGTCTTTCAAATCGGACAAGTCTTCGTCGGGCGCGATGTCGTTAAGGATGTCGATGATGACTTCGCGAATTTCAGCTGGTGACACGATTTTCTCCGTTATTATCGTCGGCCGTTTTA
>CAZHCH010000230.1:0-1872 GCA_964530985.1 uncultured Pirellulaceae bacterium
TAGCCATGTCAAGCCTTTCCGAATTGCGAGAGATGAGTAACGATCAGATGAATGCGGTGCTTCGCGAAGCCTGCAAGGATCTGTTCAACTTGCGAATTAAAGCCCAAACAGACCGTTTGGACGCGCCTTCAGAGATGAAGCGAAATCGTAAATTGATTGCTCAAATCAAAACATTGTTCCGTGAGCGAGAAATCACTGCGGCAAAGGCGCGAGCGACTGCTGAAGCCAACGTGGCTGCTCAAACCCCAGCAGCAGAGTAAACAGTTAGTGCGACAAACGAACATCAACCAACGAATATAACGCGATACCCCGCGAACCAAATCACTGAGAATAGTCATGCCAAAAAGAGTACTTACCGGTCGCGTCAAGAGCGACAAAATGGACAAAACCCGGGTCGTTCATATCGCCCGTTTGGTTCGTCACCCAAAGTACGGCAAAATTTATCGTGACCGAACCACTTGTTACGTTCACGACGAAAACAACGAATCAAAAGAAGGCGACACTGTACAGATCGTCGAAGCTGCTCCGACTTCTAAAAAGAAGCGTTGGGCTTTGGTGAAGGTTGTTCAGAAGAGCAACGAAGTCGATGTGGCAGCAATGAAAGCCGCTCGTAAACAAAAAGAGCAGTTGGCATCCGAAGTTGAAACCGAACCGGCCACTGAATAAGCAAATTCGGTCAAACGGCTTCTTTGTAACCTGACAAAACTTAATTAACCGGCGGGCGTACCGCCAACTTGTAACCATGATCCAATCCGAATCAAGACTATCAGTCGCTGACAACACCGGCGCCCGCGAAATCATGTGCATCAAAGTACTTGGTGGCTCGCGAAAGCGTGTTGCTGGACTTGGCGATGTGATCGTATGCAGCGTTAAGAGTGTCATTCCTGGTAGTGACATTAAAAAGAAGGCGATTGTTCGTGCGGTGATCGTCCGCGTTAAGAAGTCGACTCGCCGTCCAGACGGAAGCTACATCAAGTTTGATTCAAACGCAGCGGTCATCATCGACAAAGATAAGAACCCTCGTGGCACTCGTATCTTTGGTGCGGTTGCTCGTGAGCTTCGTGAAAAGAGCTTCATGAAGATCGTCAGCTTGGCCAACGAAGTTATTTAATAAACAGACAAAACAAACTAACAAATCCTAACCAAGAAAGCCCGTTGGAATCATCAACGAGCAATTGGAACCGGAAGCGAAAACATGGCAGCTCGACTTAGAGAACTATACAACAACACAATTGTGGGAGAACTTAAAACCAAGTTCGACCGCGAGAACATTCTTTCATTGCCGCGTTTGCAGAAGATCGTCATCAACATGGGTGTCGGATCTGCAGTCAATGACAAGAAAGAATTGATCGATGCGAATGAAGCGATGACCTTGATTGCTGGTCAAAAGCCAGTCCTGACAAAGGCTCGCAAGTCGATCGCGAACTTCCGTTTGCGTGAAGGCCAGAACATCGGTTGCAAAGTGACTCTTCGCGGAGATCGCATGTACGAATTCATGGACCGCTTATTTACATTCGCGTTACCTCGCGTTCGTGACTTTCGCGGGATCAGTGAAAAAGCATTTGACGGTCGAGGCAACTATAGCTTGGGCTTGAATGAATACGGTGTGTTCCCCGAATTGAATCCGGATAAGTTTACTCGTAAACAAGGCATGAACATTGTGTTTGTCACATCGACAGATAATGATGATGAAGGTCGCGAGTTGCTTCGGATGTTCGGCATGCCGTTCAAGAACAAAAACAACCAGTAAATTACTCTTGTCACATCGGTGGCAAGAAATCACGCGGAGAGCACCTGCCTATTGGCGGGAAACTGCGAACCGTAACATTTGAATCGTAAGTAAATTTTTTAAACGGGCTTTTGCTGTGGCAA
>CAZHCH010000231.1:0-1859 GCA_964530985.1 uncultured Pirellulaceae bacterium
TCTTCTTTGCGGAACGTCTCCCGGTACTCGACCGACTCCAGCAAATCGCCAGCGGCCTCGCGAACGGTTGATTCCAAATCCGACCACGAAACCTCGTTCTTGACAACAAAGTTGAAATCCCTTGAGATCGCTGGGAAGGCACTTAGTTGCTGGTGCAACGGAATTCCGACCATCGCCTGTTGAAGAACCGCTAAATCAATTTCGGCAACGGTTGCGCGTGATCGCAGACCAAACTTTTTGCCAGCCGCTTTAGAAACTTCACCGATCCAACCAAGCGTCGTGCCGTTCAGCTTTAGCTCGCCGGACTTCGAAGTATCCAGTAAGTCAAATTCACAGGCCTCAACCGAAAGTTGAGCTGCGGGATTAATACTGGAAACCACCATTTCAATCGCACCTTTGACTGAGTAATAATCGTCGCCGGAAACACAAGCCATCTTCACAGGCTGGTCGGGAATGACATTTTCGCCCTTGGTCAAATAGACACTCGCCGTTTCAAATAAGCTTGCGTCATGGTTGTTCCGATATTCGTTGATCCGTCGGACTTCGATCAAACTAGGCACCAAGCTACGCCTGAGCAAATTCACCGACCCGATGTTCTTGGAGTACTCTTCCAGTACACCTTGCATCGGCTGGCTGGTCGTCATCGGAGCTTCTTGGCTCCACGGCGAAAACGCATCCGACCAAGCTTGTGGCACCAAGCTGGCCGTCACGGATTCGTCGTAACCACAAGCGGTCATCGCCCCACGAACTCGGTCTAACATTCGATCGCTATCGGGGCGATGTGAAGCGGCCATTGGCACGTTCACGTCATCCGGGATTTTGTCAAAACCGTAGACTCGACCGACTTCTTCGACCAAATCAACTTCGCGAGTCAAATCCTTGCGCCAGCTTGGTGGCGTCACGGTAACGGAGGTTTCGTCGGACGAGGTGATTACGGCGCCCAAGTTTTCGAGGCATTGTTTTGAAAAGTCGACCGGGATCGTGATTCCCAATAAACGTTCAAGCTGTCCGTAGCGCAACGTAACATCGGCAGGGGGCGTTGGCTGCTGGCCGACATCGACGACGCCTTCGCAAACTTCACCGCCAGCGATCTGCAGGATCAACTCGCAAGCGCGGCGACTGGCCCAATCGATATTTTTTGAATCGATGTTGCGTTCAAAGCGAAACGAAGACGGGCTGAATAGTTTTAGCTTTCTGGCCGTGTTACGTACCGACAGCTGATCAAAGTAAGCCGCTTCTAGCAGCACATCGGTCGTGTCGTCAGAGACTTCGGAATCTGCTCCGCCCATTACTCCCGCGATCGCTACCGGCCCATTGCCGTCGGCGATGACGCACATGTTGTTGTCGAGCTTGTATTTTTTGTGGTCGATCGCAACGAATTCTTCGTCCTGTTTGGCGGATCGGACGACGATTTTTCCACCGGCGATTTTCGCGTAGTCAAACGCGTGCAACGGTTGGCCGCACTCCATCATTACGTAGTTCGTGACGTCGACGACGTTATTGACCACGCCGATTCCGATAGCGGTCAAGCGGTCTTGTAGCCACTGAGGGCTCGGACCGATCTTGACGCCTTTGATCAGTCGAGCCGTATAGCGGAAGCAATGTTCTGGCGAATCGATTGCTACAGCGACTTCGTCGGTAACCGACTGCGAATTGGTTGCAATTTCAGCCGCGGGAATCTTGAGCGGCTGTTCGTAGAGTACGGCGATTTCTCTAGCAACACCGATATGCCCCAAGCAATCCACGCGATTACTGGTGACTTCCAGATCGATCGCCTGATCGTTGTCGACCGCTTCGGTGCCTTCGTGGTTCAGCCCGGACATGGTGAGCCGATCGACGAGGTCGTCGTGCGTCATGTT
>CAZHCH010000232.1:0-1761 GCA_964530985.1 uncultured Pirellulaceae bacterium
CGTTGGGACGCGATGGCTCGCGATCTTGAGCAACTAGCGATGAAGGATTGAGGGACGAAAGAGCAACCACCAGAGCGAAACAAAACAAACAAAAACTGTTTTCTTTGAGCATGATGATCCCAAGATAGGCTAAGGGAGAAAGTGCGCCTAAAGAACGCGTAATTTAATGTACACTAACCGAGCCTCCTAGTACAGTCAAAATTTAAAACGAGAAAAGGGCTTCGCGTGCATCACATCGCTATCGGCCGAGGTTAGCAGGGACGGAAATGTGTCTCGCTATCTTACCGTAGCCCATTGCCACAACAAATAACCTACGTAGCCGAAGAGCAATACACGTATTGCCATGCTAAACCAAGTGAATTTGAGTTTTCCCTTTTCTCGCTCTACCGGAAAAGGAAGCTCTTGATTCCAGAAACTTCCCCAACCATTTAACCCAAAGTGGTACGTTTTGTTATGCGCGTCAATAGTCAATATGTAGCCCGGCACTCGCAGGAAGAATGAACGGAACGAGTACAGCATTGCATTCTCAATATCGGAGAAAGCAATTTTCCAGTTCCCGCATTCCAAGTGGTCATCAAAGATCTTGAGCGACCCACGGCGTGAAGTAACCCAGTTGGGCCCATATTTCCTCTGGTCGCCCTCCGCGGTCGTAGCTTTGGTCATGCACTTGTGTAGGAGTTCAGGCATTTGGCGCTCAAGACGGATAAAGAATCCATGATCATTCCGACGGTTGATGGCAGCAACCTGAAAACGGAGCGATGTAAAACCCTATACCCTCGGTAAAATACTGCCGCGACCAGCCGACCGCAGGGGTTTTACCGACTTCGCGTGCATCACATCGTTACCCCGCGTTGGAGCCTCGCGTCGGATCGCCAATGCACTCAATAACCGCCGCAAGTTCATCTTGGCGAGAATAAAACTCAGGGTGGCATTTTAACAATTCAAAAACGTCGCACAATGCAGATCGTTGTCTCTTTATCAGTCCGCCGATCCATGCAGGCACCGTGGTATGCCGTTTGTCTGTGATACTGCGGACCACGTCACTCACGAAGTCAAAATCATGTTCATCTCGCAGGTCAGCTAAAAAATAGGCCGGCAAAAGAAAAAGCTTGCCCTCCGCCTCCGCACCCTGCAATTAGTCCAAAAGTAAACAGCAGAAGCAAAAAGGAAACGTGATTCATTTTGATACGCATGGTTTAAAATGTGTTCGGTAAAACTGACGTCAAAGTCTCTAAGCAAACGCCTCGGAGGGACAGGTGTAAACCGCTTGGCTCTTTGGGCAAAATCAAACAATACGAATACCCCACCCGGGGCAAGTATATCGTGCATCCGATTCAAAGGCTTCCGCCCTGAGCTAACTACGTAAACCCCGCTGGGATAATGCAACCGTGCCGCGTCCACGCACATTGTGTTGCATTACCTGAAAACCAGAATTTGCATTCGCGTTCATTAGCGTCCATTCGCGGTTGAAATTTCAGCAATCAAAGATTCTTGCGTAGCTCGGTGATAAAAAATGGTGGCGTTGGCCGAGAAGTCTCTTAAGTCTTTTGCTTTGCTCAGAGCGACGGAGGCCATCGACCGTTGCAGCAGCCCATTCGGTTGCCGGCCCAGTCAGTTAAAGATTTTCCATCACGTAGTCCGTCATCAGCTTTCGCATGTGCTTTAGCTGTTGCTTGTTTCGGACGCTGTGGCGGTTTGCAGGATACAGCATCAGCTGGAACTGCTTGCCTTCCTTTTGCAAAATCTCAGCCAACTGAAGCG
>CAZHCH010000233.1:0-1761 GCA_964530985.1 uncultured Pirellulaceae bacterium
CCACGCGGGCGGGCCAGCGAACGATGAAGGGGACGCGATGTCCGCCGTCCCAGAGATCCGATTTGTAACCGCGAAATTGTGCGCTGGGGTAGTGGCCCATTTTCTTCAATTCGTCTGCCTTGGCTTGTTTGCGGGAGCACCCGTTATCGCTGGTTACGATGACGATTGTGTTTTTACTTAACCTCTTGGCATCGAGTGCAGCGACAATTTGGCCGATCACCGCATCGGTTTGCATGACGAAATCGCCATAGTTGCCGAGTTTGCTTTTTCCTTGCCACTCTTTGGACGGTAGGATCGGTGTGTGTGGGGATGTAAAAGGCACGTAAGCGAAAAACGGCTTGTCTGCTTGCTGCTGTTTAATGAATTCAACCGTTTTACGTCCAATTTCCGGCAGTACATCGATTGCTTCAAAATCAGGATGCGCCGGACCTTTGCGCATCCATTTTTTGGTTGTCGTTGCGGCTCCGACAAAGCGATCGTTCTTGATATAGATGTAGGGTGGCATGTCCAGCGATGCCGAAATGCCGTAGTAATAATCAAACCCCAGATCCACAGGGCCGCCGCTGATTCGCCCTGACCAGTCGACATCTTTTCCATTTTTACCGATGTTCGGTTTTCCTTTGACGGCAGGAAGCCCTAGGCCAAGATGCCACTTGCCGATGCAGGCGGTGGTGTAGCCTTGTTTTTTCAACACTCCGGCAACCGTAAGTCGGTCGGCATCGATCAGCGGTCGGTCAAAGCCTTTGAGCACGTGTTTTTGTAGGCGAGTGCGCCAGTTGTATCGGCCTGTAAGAATACCATAGCGAGTTGGCGTGCAGACAGATGAACTGGTATGCGCGTCGGTGAAAGTCATCCCCTGCTTTGCCAGCCGATCCATGTGCGGTGTCGCGATTTTGCAGCGATCTGGATTCAGGACATGTACGTCTCCGTAGCCTAAGTCATCGGTCAGGATATAGATAACGTTTGGACGATCTACATCGGGGCGTTCCTCCGCCAACACAGGGAAGGAAGGAAACAATGCTGCGACAAATAGAATGGCAGAGGATTGTTTCAAAATGTTGGATTTCATGTAATTTGCATTTGGTTAGGAAAGTGATTTCCGCTCGCTTTTTTACTCTAGTTACTTTTTAACGCCGAAAAGGGGGTTAAGTCGAGTTGGCGCGGGCGCGTTCACCGCTGTCGTCCAAGCTTTAAGTTCTGTCAGCAACCTGTCAGCGATTTTTGGCTGCGTTTTCGAAAGATCCTTGGATTCTCCGATGTCATTGACTAAGTCAAACAACTTGATTGATTCGTCTTCGTAAAAGTATAGCAGCTTGTAGTTGCCTCGGCGAATCGCCGTCGCCGGAACACCTCGCCAATAAAGACGTTTGGTACCAAACACTGGGAAGGTGCCAGAAGGTTTTGCTTTTCTGACGCGGCCAGACAAATTCGCATACAGCGGGAAATGCCAGAAGATAGCTCGCTCGGGAATCGATTTGCCCATCATCAATGGAACGAGAGACACCCCATCGACGGGTTGCGTGTGGGCGTCAAGCGATGCACCGGTGAGTTCGGCAAATGTCGGAAGATAATCGACAAACGTGATTGGTGTAGAACAGGTCGATCCTTTTTGAATCTTGCCGGGCCAAGTCATGCAGGTTGGGATTCGAATTCCGCCTTCGTAGAGGTTTCCTTTGTAGCCATTTAACGGCCGATTGCTTGTCGCACCCGGAAAGCCACCATTGTCGGAGGTGAAAATCACCAAAGTGTTTTCGTCCAGTT
>CAZHCH010000234.1:0-1661 GCA_964530985.1 uncultured Pirellulaceae bacterium
CACAACGCGAGCTTCCATGTCACGACCAATGGTTACGATCCGGTCCATTTTCAGATAAAGCGTACGATTAAAGAAATTAACCACTCGATACAGCATTGAGCCTTCGGAGGTAAACCCCGTTGGCACCAAAACATCTGGATAGATATCATGCACTAGCAGACATGTTTTGGCACCACGCAACCTCGCTATGATTTGAGCAACGTAGGGCAGGAGCGGAGGATTGGTGACCATCAAAACACGGTCTCCTCGTTTAAACCCGAACAGCATCCGAAAGCCCATCGACATATTAATCGTCAACATATTTACGACACGTAGCAACAGGTTGTCTTTTGAAAATGTTGTCGACCAACACCTTTGGACTTCGGCCCCATTCAGCAATTCATGTCGAGGGGCTTTCTCGCCTCGGTGAGTATATGTCGGTTGACCACAAAGAACCTTTACTTCGTTTTCTTGGGCCACGAATTCTGCAATCAATGACACTAAATGTGCGGTAGCAGTTTCGTCAGGAGAATAGACTTCCGTTACAATCCAAATCGTGGATAAACTCTTCTTATTCATTTCTCCGACCCTCATCCAATAATCTCAGATAAAACCACCCCAAACATCGTCTTTCGGCTACAACCTATTGATCGTCCAAACAATTCGAAATCATCCAATTTCGTTTTAAAAATCATCCAGTTTCGTTTTAACAATCGGCATTGCCATAACAACTTGGGGATTAGCTAGCAGATACCTCCCTGCTTAGACGGACGAGTGCCGGAGACAATGCCGAGGACGTTGTCCACGCCGCTACCATCGATACCAGCCTAAAATTCACTAGACAGAAGCAAAACGAATATGCCTCACCACATCGACCAAGGGCTAACTGCACCGCCATTGGTTCGGTTCCAATCCACACACAAAAAAACGCCAGCTGGCACGGGGCCAACTGGCGAATATTGTTTCCATCTTTTTGTTACAGCTGAAACACGATTCGGATTTTGCAATCCAAATCACTGGCTAAAACAAGTCTGGGGCAGATGGTGGTGCGCCCCTTATTAAGATCGACGATCAGGCCCTGAATAAAACTCAAAGCCTGAACGAACGTCGGTTTCTTGCGATACCTTGTAGTTGTTGTAGTACCACCCAGTTCGTAGTAATGCCTTTAGGCTGCACCCCGGCTTTAGCCGGTACCACAAACTAGGGGACCACAAAATCTACTAATAGTGGTCGTGATCGTGATCATTGCCACCACTTGTGGCAGCGGCAGGCTTTTCGGCGATCAAAGCGTCGCTGGTTAGCAGCAGAGTTGAAACACTGGCTGCGTTTGACAAAGCTGTCTTGGTAACTTTAGCTGGGTCGATGACTCCAGCTTTGACCAAGTCTTCGTAGCTGTCAGTTAATGCGTTGTAACCAAAGTTCGCTTTGCCGTCCAAAACCTTCTCGCAAACAATCCCGCCGTCTTGGCCGGCGTTGCTGGCGATCATGTTCAAAGGAGCCCGACAAGCACGTAAAACGATGTTGTAGCCGGTCATTTCGTCGTCGGTCAAATCTTCGCTTGGCTTAACAGAACCACTGGCACGAAGCAGAGCGACGCCGCCACCTGGCAAGATGCCGGAATCAACCGCAGCACGAGTCGCGTGCAGAGCGTCTTCGACACGAGCCTTCTTTTCTTTCATTTC
>CAZHCH010000235.1:0-1652 GCA_964530985.1 uncultured Pirellulaceae bacterium
TGCCACTTGCCAACATGGGCGGTGTTGTAGCCCGAGTCTCTGAGGAGTTCAGCGACGGTGGTCGCTGATTCAGGGAGCCACAGATCGACATCGTTGAAGTGTTTGTTGATGCTGAACCGCAACGGATAGCGTCCGGTCATGATCGAGGCTCTGGTCGGCGTGCAAACCGCAGATGCGGCGTAGAATTTGGTGAACGTCAATCCTTCGGCGGCCAGTTTGTCGATGTGAGGCGTTTTTACGTTGGGACTGCCAAAGCAAGACAAGTCGCGATGGCCCATGTCATCGGCCAACAACAAAATGATGTTCGGGCGTTTTTCGTCGTTTTGAGCGACCGCGAAATTGCAGTGAGCAATCAATGCCAACGGGACGAAGATCATGAATGTTAGTGTCTTTAACATCGGTGGTTGTCTTTCTATCGAGCCGAATTTCTATCTGGTGTGTTGGAGTCGTTTGCCAGTTGCGGACGCTATTGTACTAGCAAAATCTCAAAACCAACAACCAAGTTGTCGGGAAGTTTCTTGGGGAGTCGGCTTGTTAACGCATCACCAGTTCGGTTCCAAGTCAATTTTTCTTCACTGACATCATCTTTTGTCTAACACCCATATTATTTTTGCTTTTCCAAAATCGCGAAGGGGGGTCATCGTAACTCTAGCGGTAATTGAAATCTTTAGTTAGAAAGTAGCCCCCTCAGAAGAGCACTCGGGCAGCGGTTGTGCTGTTATCGATCAAATTCTGGCACCTCTAAATAATCAAAAATCACTGTCGTCTTTTATGCGTTATTCTCAAGTCTGTGTCGAATCGTTCGGGTACACGTTGCCAGCTGAAATCTGGAGTTCGGCGGATGTCGAAAACAAATTGCAGCCTTTGTACGAGCGATTGCGATTGCCAGAAGGTCGTTTGGAGTTGATGACCGGGATCCAAGAGCGACGGTTTTGGCAGCCCGGTACTCGACCGAGTGAGTTGAGTATTAACAGTTGTCGGTTGGCGTTGGAGGCGGCTGAAATTTCGCCGGCCGATGTTGGGGCGTTGATCCACGGTTCGGTGTGCCGAGATTTTTTGGAACCGGCTACTGCTTGCACGGTACACCATCATGCTGGTTTGCCAAGAGATTGTTTTATTTTTGATGTTTCAAACGCTTGCTTGGGGCTGCTGACCGGTGTCGCTCAAGCGGCCAACATGATCGAACTGGGACAGATTAAAGCGGCGTTGGTGGTTGGTTCCGAAGGGGGCCGTCAGTTGGTCGAAAATACAATCAATACGCTCAACAACGACCAAACGTTAACTCGCAAAACCATCAAGTCGGCGGTGGCGAGTTTGACGATCGGGTCGGCGTCTTGTGCTTTTCTACTGACGCATGAGTCGATCAGTAAAACCAAAAATCGATTGGTCGGCGCGGCGGTGAATGCCAATACGGCTTATCATGATTTGTGTCAGAGTGATCACGATCAAGCGGGAGCTGCGATGGCTCCGCTGATGCAAACGGATTCTGAAACGCTAATGCACCAAGGCGTGAAAACTGGCGTCGATAACATGCCGGGGTTTTTAGCGGCTGCTGGTTGGGAGGTCGGTGATATCGATCGAGCGGTTTGTCATCAAGTGGGCGTCGCTCATCAAAAGTTGATGTTGCAATCGCTGGGGATTGACCCCGCGAT
>CAZHCH010000236.1:0-1651 GCA_964530985.1 uncultured Pirellulaceae bacterium
CTAGCGACGTATTAGAGCAACTACGGTCCAGTTTTTTATTGTTGATTACTGGTGATTTAGGGTGGTTGCCGATATCTCAATCAATAGCTGTTTGTTGTGGGCTACACGAGATGTTTGATTTTTCTCAACTTGATTTTTTTGCAAACTCGACACCCAGTGCGACGGTTGAGTCGCTAAGTCGCCCGGAGACGGAGTCACGCTCTTTCTGCCGACCAAAGCACTGTTGCTTAGAAACGGCGTTCCACTGAAAGTTCGAACGATGCGCGACTTTGAATGGGCGATGAACGAAATTCGCAAACGTGGCCCCGCATTCGTCAATCTGCTTTCAACGCACCCTCAGGGAGGTGCTTGTTTGGGGGAAGTCGTCGGTCCACATTCGTTCCAAGTCAAAACCGATTGTGGTGAAGTCGTGGAAAATCTGACCGTTGCCGACGCAACCCTGTTCCCTGCGGGTGTTGAAATCAATCCACAGTTGACTGTCAAAGCCCTGGCCACGCTGGCTTCAGAACAGATTTTGAATCGAACGTCGTGAGCCGTTTTGGCGACACCGGCTACGCTAAGCCCGTCAACTTTTTCTCTGGCATTTCAAGTTCTGGTGATTCAATCGAGGCGACGGGGAAGGAACAATAGTCGACCGCGTAATAAGCGCTCGGGCGATGGTTGCCGCTGAGCCCGCAACCGCCGAACGGGAGCTTGCCGCTGGCGCCGGTGGTTTGCCGGTTCCAGTTCACAATGCCGGCGCGAATCTGATGGATGAACTGTTGGTAGAGTTCCGGGTTGTCCGATAGCAGGCCGGCAGACAGACCGTACTGAGTTCGATTGGCCTCGACGATCGCTTCTTCGAAACTGCTGACGCGGATGATGGTCATCAGCGGGCCAAACAGTTCCTCGTCTTCTCGATCGGCCACGGCGGTGATGTCCAGTAAGCCTGGTGACAGTAAGGCATCGCAGTCGCGGTGTTGCTCCATTTCGATCAGTGCGACAGCGCCGCGGTCAATCAAGTTGGCGCAGGCGGACATCAATCGGTTGCCAGTTGCGGCGTTAATGACCGTGCCCATGAATGGCTCGGGGGTGTCGCCATTGAAGCCGTATGAGATACCAAGGACTTGTTTTTTTAGCTCGGCTATGAATTGGTCAGTTTCCGGTCCGTCGACGACGATCAAGCGCCGAGCACAGGTGCAGCGTTGACCGGCCGTCATGTAACCCGAGAGCACGGTCAGGTAAGCTGCTGCTTGGAGGTTTTTGGTTTCGTGAACAATCAGCGGGTTGTTGCCACCCATCTCCAGCGCCATAATCTTTTGCGGTGTTGCGGCGAGGGTTTGGCTGAGTGCCACTCCGGCGCGGCTGGAGCCTGTAAAGAACAATCCATCCAGTTCGTCGTGTTTGGAAATCGCCTCACCGACTTCGCGACCGCCGTGAACTAAGTTGAGGACGCCAGTTGGCAGGCCGACTGATTCCCACTGCTTCACCAACCAACCGCCGACCGCGGGTGTTAGTTCGCTGGGTTTGAACACGACGGTGTTGCCCGAGATCAAAGCGGGGACGATGTGACCGTTGGGAAGATGAGCCGGAAAGTTGAACGGGCCAAGGACTCCGCAGACTCCGTGCGGTTTGAAACGAGTGACCGCGGTTGCGGCGCCCAGTTCAAACG
>CAZHCH010000237.1:0-1594 GCA_964530985.1 uncultured Pirellulaceae bacterium
GAGGGATCGTCTTACCAGATTCAGCTCGCGAAAAACCTTCTCAAGGCCGAGTCCTTTCAGTAGGCAACGGGCCATTGCTGGACGACGGTGGTCGAGGAGAGATGCAAGTCAGCGAAGGTGATCGAGTATTGTTCAGTAGTTATTCCGGTACCGAAATCGATGTTGATGGTGATCCGCTTTTAATTATGAACGAAGCGGATATTTTGGCCGTATTACCATAAGTGTTTGGATGCAACGGCTGGCTTAGCTGTTCAACGTCAAATACTAACTGACTCGATTTTTTGTTGTGGTCGCTGCTTCGGTTGCGGCTATCGATAAGTCAACGATAGTTTCAGATTTAGAGGTTTTAAAATGAAACGTTTCATTGTTGCCATTTCGGCCACGTTATTGTGTACTGCCGCTGTTGTTGCTCAGGCACCTGCTGTTGTTCAATCATCTGTAAGTTCCCAGAAATTTGGCAACGAAGTAAAGCGTCAGGAGATCACCCGCAAAGGTGTTGATTTCTTGCTGCAAAAAGGGCAGGCAGAAGATGGCTCCTTCAGTAAGCAGCTCAACCCGGCGATCACTTCGCTTTGCTTGAGCGCGTTATTGGCCAACGATGTTGCTGTTACCGACGAACGTATTCAAAAGGGTTTGGCATTTGTCGAGTCTCACGTACAACCTGACGGCGGTATCTACAAAGACGGTAGTAACCTAAGGAATTACGAGACAAGCGTGGCGATCATGTGTTTCGTCCGAGCTCGCGATGCCTACAAAAAAAGCAATCGTGAGGAAGCCAGTAAGTACGATATCACGATTGAAAAGGCGGCTGGCTTTTTGAAGGGCCTGCAGTGGGACGAGGGCGAGGATCACGGTCCCAATAGTGACTTCTATGGCGGGCAAGGCTATGGCAATCACAAGCGACCCGATTTGTCGAACACACAATTCTTTTTGGATGCTCTTAAAGCAGCCGGTGAGCCGGCCGACAGTGAAGCGGTACAAAAAGCGCTGATCTTCGTATCACGCTGTCAGAACTTGCCATCGGAGCATAACGGCATGGAGTTTGCCAAGAAAGTCGTTGCTGGTGACGAGGGCGGAATGATTTATACGCCTGCTGGTGGAGGTGAAACGAAAGTCGAAGCCAAGAAAGACGAAAGTGTCGACAGCCCCGACGATGTGCCGCAAGGTGGTTTGCGAAGTTACGCGGCAATGACTTATGCGGGCCTGAAGAGTCTCCTGTATGCGGGAGTTTCCAAGGATGACCAGCGAGTCAGGGCTGCGATGTCTTGGATTAGTAGTCACTACGATTTGGAGTCCAACCCCGGTTTAGGTCAGCAGGGATTGTTTTATTACTATCACGTCTTTGGCAAAACCATGAACGCGATTGAGAAAGATGAAATCACTGACGCGGATGGAGTAAAACACGATTGGCGAAAGGACCTGACCATTCAATTGGCCAAGCGACAGCAAGCCGATGGGGCATGGACCAACGCCGAAAACTCGGCTCGGTGGTATGAAGGTGATCCGAATCTTGTAACGGCTTATTCATTGCTGGCGTTAAGCTACTGCAAATAGTTGGCGCGAAAGGCCCGCCAAGTAGCTGGACTCGCCAGAG
>CAZHCH010000238.1:0-1570 GCA_964530985.1 uncultured Pirellulaceae bacterium
GTTTAGGTGGCGTCGTCGCCATTAGTATTAGTGCCATGTTGGGCAGCGGTATTTTCGTGCTGCCAGGGCTAGCGGCGTACAAAACGGGACCGATGGTATGGTTGGCCTATCTGGTCGCTGGGCTAAGCGTGTTGCCGGCGGCATTGTCCAAATCAGAATTGGCGACGGCGATGCCGACTTCTGGTGGGACGTACGTTTATCTTGAACGAACCTTTGGCCCGTTGGCCGGGACCGTTTCGGGGCTTGGCCTGTGGTTGTCTTTGTTGCTTAAGAGTGCCTTTGCGCTAGTCGGATTTAGTGCGTACCTTGCAGTTTTGGTCCCTTCGATCACTCAAGGCAACCAGATGATGTTGGTCTCGTTGGGGCTGTTGTTTGGGATCACGGTTTTGAACATCGCCGGCGTCAGTGTGATTGGCAAACTACAAAAAGTAATCGTGATGATCGTCCTGGCCGCGTTGTTGGTGCTGGCGGTAATGGGATTACAAACGATGGATTTGGATCACCTTAAAGGCGGGTTTTCCAAAGGAACCAGTGGTTTCATCGCTGCGGCTGCGTTTGTGTACGTGTCTTACGCGGGCGTGACTAAAGTTGCGGCCATCGCCGAAGAAGTTAAAAACCCAGATCGTAATTTGCCGCTAGGGATTTTGATCTCGTGGGTCAGCGTGATGTGCATCTACGTGTTCGTGGTGTTCGTGTTGGTAACGAACGTGCCAATGAAAGATTTGATCGATCACAACGGAACCCATGAACCCGACTTGAGTCCGATCTATACCTTGACCACGATTATCGCTGGGAAGACTGCTGGTGTGGTGGCGGCGGTATTGGCCGTGTTGACGATGGTTTCGATGGCAGTGGCGGGATTGTTGGCGGCGTCTAGGTTTCCGTTCGCGATGAGCCGCGATAGTTTGTTGCCACAGAAACTGCATGAAGTGAATCAAACGTTCATGACGCCGGTTTGGAGTATTTTGCTGACGTCGACCGTAATGGCGATCGCGATTGTGTTTTTGCCGGTCGAGCAAATTGCCAAGCTGGCCAGTGCATTCATGATTTTGGCATTCATGTTTATTTGCGGAACGGTTTTCGTACTGCGAGAAAACGCTGCGTCGTGGTATCAACCACGTTTCCGTGCCCCGCTCTATCCTTATTTGCAGATGGTAGGAATTCTGTTGGGCGTGATGCTGTTGGGTGCGATGGGGTTAACTGCAATTGCTGCTATTGCGGGAATTATCTTTTTGGGGACACTGTCATACGTGTTTTACGGGCGCCGTCACACGACTCGAAAAGGTGTTGTCGGAAAAATGGGGCGGCGGCGAGATTTATTTGGCGGTGCGTTAAAGGATGAACCCGCGGCCCAGACCGCCGGAACTCAAAAAGAATCGAGAATCGAAGAAGCCGAAATCGCTCACTCGCTGCAAGAGGAACTGCCCAAAGAAGCCGCTGTTGTGGTGCCTTTATTCGGAACCGAGCGAACACCAGAAACCCTAGTGGAAATGGCCGCCGCGCTGGCTCACGGTCGGAAGTTAGAGGTTTTGCACGTGACGGCCGTGCCCGAGCAATTGCATTTGGCTGA
>CAZHCH010000239.1:0-1569 GCA_964530985.1 uncultured Pirellulaceae bacterium
CCATCTCAGGCTTGTCCATCTCAGGCTTGTCCATCTCAGGCTTGTCCATCTCAGGTGTTTCGCCCTCTGCCTCTTCTTGAGTTGACTTTTCTGTCGATTCATTCAGAGGCGGTTCGCCATCAGTGTCCTCCTTAGACATTGATGAATCGGACGCATTGTCCGTCGCTGAAATAATCTCACCTTCGATCTGTTCCTCTTGCATCCCTTCCATGTTGTTGGCGGGAACAGGGATCGGAGGCACTGGAATAGTAAGTTCACTTTGACCGATTAGGTCGCCAGACCTATCCATGGTTGTTGGCGGGTGATAAATGTTCCAAGATTGGGAAGGAACAACAGGCAGTGGTGAGTACTGAGGAGCAACTGTCATTGGCATCGGTTGTACAATTATTGGCTGGTCAACGAAGGTTTGTTCAATTGGAACACCCGTTGCAAATTGCTGAGGCTGGATGAACACGGGCGGCTGGTAAAAGGTTGCCGCGGGCGCCACCTGATATTGAACTGCCGGTGCATATGACTGTACAACGGATCGGTTTGGTGTCGGGTAGCCAAAGCAACCATTAGAACATTGAGCATCAACGTTGGTTGATGTGGATGCCATCAAGGCAATGGCTAGAGCGGGAACAGAAAGCAGGTTTAGAAAGTTGTTTGTCATTGGTAATTCTAGGTGTTAAGCGGAGACAAATAATTTCACCCCACTTTAATTCAAGCAAATCAATTGTCCCGCGATTTGCCAAAATTAGCAGTCAATTTTTAGCAACAAATACCAGTCATCACCCAGAAACCCAGCTTTAAGCCGCCGGATCCCCCACTGCCGTCGCAAAAGCTACCCCATAATCGTCGCAATGCGATATCGAAACCAGCACCTGAGCAACTCCCAGCGACTCGCTGATCACTTTTGCTTGACCAGTCAGACTTACGATTGGCTTGCCCCCCGGTTCATTAACCACTTCGATATCGGTCCAAAGAATCCCTTTCGCCCAGCCAGTTCCCAGCGCTTTTAGAATGGCTTCCTTGGCTGCGAACCTACCAGTGTAGTGCTGCACAAATGCTTTCCGCTGCCCACAATAAGAGATCTCATTCTCGGTAAACACTCGATTTAAAAAAGCATCTGCGTGCTTTTGGATCATGCCTTCAATTCGCGAACATTGCGTAATGTCTGTTCCGATACCGATAACGTTCATGGTCATACCCCACACGCTTTCTTGGCTCGGGCCAGCACCTCACCAGCCTTAACGCGTGCCTTGGCTGCTCCGTCGCCCAAAATTTGCTGCACGCGATCCATGTCGGCTTCCAATTCCAACCGACGCTCTCGAGCCGGCGCGAAAAACGCTTCGGCTTCCTGGAAGACCACTTTCTTCACGTCTCCGTAGCCAAACCCGCCGGCGCGATACGTCGCGGCCATCGAAGCCTTGTTTTCTTCAGTGGCAAACAAACTGTACAACTGGAACAGATGATCGCCTTCGGGTTCTTTAGGATCTTCCATCGGTCGTGAGTCCGTTGAAATTCCCATGATTTTTTTCTTCATCGGTTTGACCGGCTCAAAGACTTCGATGAAGTTGCCATAGCTCT